>SYKL01000465.1 GCA_005797785.1 Pseudomonadota bacterium
ATTGCTGGCTGATCGGCGCGGAACCGATTTCCTGGTCCCATGTCGATCGTCTGGCTGAGGCCCTCGCTCCAGCCAAGTTGTCGCGCGAGGCACTGTGCCCCGGATACGGGCTCGCGGAGGCCACCCTCGCGGTCACACTGCACCCTCGTGGGGAGGCCGCTTCCGCCCGAAAACTTCGACCCGATGCGATCGAAGTGGTCGACTGCGGCAGCCCACTCCCAGGGATCGAACTCCTCATTGCAGACGATGCCGGGAACGCCGCCCCCGAAACGGTGATCGGATCGGTGCACGTGCGCGGCCCGACCGTCTCCGCGCGCGAGCGAAATGCCCAAGGATGGCTGATCACCGGAGATATGGGATTCCTTCGCAACGGCCGGCTGTATGTGACCGGTCGATCGAAGGATGTGTTCTTTCGCGGCGGACAAACCTTATTTGCTAACGATGTTGAGGCCATCGCAAACCAGGTCCCCGGGATCCGCCCCGACGGCGTGGCACTGGTCACCCACCCCCCCGATCAAGAAGGTCAGGAGCGACTCACCTTATGCGTCGCCCCCGCTCGGGATGCCGATCCGGACACGGTGATGGCGCAAGCGTTTCGCGAGGTCTCCACCCGGATCGGTGTGACCGTCGACGAAGTGATCGCAGTAGAACGCGCCGATTTACCCAGGACTACCAGCGGCAAACTCCGGCGGTTGGCCCTCGGGGAGCAGGTCCGAGCCGGCGCCTTTGACGGAAGGCGGCGTTGGACCTTAGCGAGTGCGCAAACTCCCGCGTCCAGCACCATCGATCGGGTTCGGAAAATCTGGTCGGAGGTGTTGAACCTACCCATCGAAAGTCTCCCCGTAGACGCCGATTTTCGCGCTCTCGGCGGTCGTTCCATCTTGGCGGCTGACGTGCATGCACGCTTAGAAGAGATGTTGGGACGTTCTTTTGGTCCGGTACTATTGCTTCAGGGCAACACCATTGAACGGATGGCAGCGTTCATCGATGGAGAAGTGCCCACCCCGCGCCCTCCGGAGCGTCGAAGTTTACCACCGGTAATGTCCCAAGGTGACGATCGTATCGCCATTGTGGGGATCGGGGTTCGCGTACCTGGGGCAGCCGACACCGCCGCATTGTGGGCGATGCTCCGCGACGGACGCTCGGCCCTCGGCGATGTGCCCGTATCCCGCTTTGATCCAAAGAAACTCCTAGAACGGGTACCCCGACTCTCAAAACTCGGAGGGTCGTTTCTCGACGACGTTCAGGGTTTTGACCCGGAGCCGTTTGGGCTGTCGGATCCGGCGGCAATCGCCATGGATCCCCAACAAAGACTCTTGTGCGAGGTTGTGCTCGACGCCCTCGGCCAAGCCGTGCTTCCGACCCGCCGAGTGGCGGTGTTCGCCTCCTGCGGTGACAATGAATATGCCCTTCGATACCTGACTTCGCCCGACGATTTGGGGCCGCATGCCCTGCTCGGAGCCCTGCACAGCATGGTGGCGGGCCGAATTGCCCAGGTGTTTGGACTGACGGGCCCGGCCATGACCGTGGACACCGCCTGCAGCTCCACCTTGACGGCGGTGCATTTGGCCGCTCGCAGCTTAAAAGATGGCGAATGCGATGCGGCGGTGGTCGGCGGCGTTCAGATCAACCTGACCGACCAAGCTTGGCGTTATTTTGCGCAGGCCGGATTGCTCTCTCCTAACGCCAGTTGTCGACCGTTCGACCGCGACGCCAACGGGTTGGTTCCCGGCGAGGGCGCGATGGGAATCGTTCTCAAACGCCTTAGTTCCGCCGTTGCTGACGGAGACCGCATTTGGGGCGTGCTTCGCGGCAGCGCCATCAACAATGACGGCGGGGCGATCAGCGGCACTGCGCCGAATCCCAAGGGACAACGCGAGGTTATCGGTGCCGCGTGGGCAGCGGCCGGGGAAGACCCCCGAAATGTGAGCTACATCGAAGCGCACGCCGCGGGCACCGCCATCGGTGACTCTCTCGAAGTGTCTAGTCTCGCCGAAGTTTTCGCAGGAGGCGAAGAAATTCCCGTGGGTTCGATCAAGTCGAACCTCGGTCACATGCTGGCGGTTTCAGGGCTCGCGGGATTGGTCAAGGTATTGTTGGCGTTACGGTATGAATATCTCCCGCCCACCCTCGGCTGCGAACACCCGGCGGAGCGAATCCGATTCCATACCACCCCCTTGATGCCGGCTTTGGAGGGCACCCGTTGGCCGCGTGGATCTCGACCGCGGCTGGCGGGGGTCGACGCCTTCGGTTTGGGCGGGACGAACGTCCATGTGGTCGTTGAGGAGGGGCCCGCCGCGGTCGAGGGCGCCGAGGCAGGCGTCGTCTTGTACCCCCTTGCATGGACAGGAAGCTCACTTTCACGAATCTGTGAAATGCACCGAGGAAGGCCAGGTTCACTGACCGCCCGCACCTCAGCGGCGGTTCGAAGGGCTGCTTGGGGCGATCAACGGCGGGCCCTAGTGGCCAGCTCGACCGCGGAATTGGATCACCTGCTGGAAAGCATCGTTTCACATAAGCGACCTGGGGCTGCCCCAAAGGTAGCGCTCGTGCTCCCCGGCCCCGGCTCGCAAAAACCCGGAATGGGGCAGGATCTGGCCCGCCAGGAGCCTCTGTTTGCCGCGGCGTGGGATCGGTGCACGGCCGCTTTCCGGGCGTTGGGGGTCGATCCAGACAGCTTTGCCGACATTCATGCGATCGACGCCGCCCAAGTGGCCGTGTTCCGGTTCGGGTATGCCTCGTGGCAATGGTTGGTTGGACTTGGATTTTCACCAGACATGGTGTTGGGACACAGCGCCGGTGAGGTGCTCGCGGCGCACATCGCCGGCGTTGTTTCCTTCGAACATGCCGTGGCTTTGATCGTCACACGAGGGTCGGCAATGGCTGCCGCACCGAACGGTGGAATGATCGCGGTGTTTGCCGCAGCCGAGTCGGTGCAGCCTCATCTCGGCGACGGCGTGGGGATCGCCGCGCACAATGCCCCCCTGCAAACCGTGCTCTCGGGACCAAAAGCGGGCCTTCAACCCGTGCTGGACCGGCTGGCCGCCGCCGGCATTGCAGCACAACTCCTGCCGGTCACCACTCCCGCGCATTCCGCCGCAATGGCCCCTGTGGCCGCTGCGATCACCGAAACGGCCCGCGCTATGGATCTCGGCCCTCCTGCGCTGCCGTGGATATCCACGCTCACGGGCGAGGCCGTTGCGGAGCTGACCGCCGAGTACTGGGCGCAGCAGTTGGTGGACCCCGTCCGATTCGAGACGGCGGTGAGAACGGCTCACGCGCAGGGGATCAACTTCTTTTTGGAGCTCGGCGCAACCTCGGGATTGACCGCCTGCATCCAATCGATCGCGCCAGAAGCGACCGCGGTCTCGATTGGAAAACGCGATGAAATGGAGCTGCGATCCTCTCTCGAAGCGGTCGGCCGATTGTGGGAAATGGGGCTCGATCTCCGTCTCGAGCGCCTTGCCGGTGCACGATCTGCCCCAGCGGAGCTCCCTCCTTGGCCGTGGAGCCGCCGCCGGCTGTGGCTGGAGGCGAAGACGCTGTCCACGGAACCGGACGACCGAGTACCCTTTCGATGGGAGGAATTGGCGAGCGTTCGCGACCACCGCACCGCCGGGCAGTACACCGCCCCCGCAGCCTTGCTCATCGACCATGCGCTAAGGCGAATCGGGCGCGAGGAGGTCGGTCTAAGTCGGGTTTTAGTGCAGGCGCCATTGACGTTGGCCGAAGGGGAAAGCAAGGCGGTTCGCATTCACGGCACGACCAATCTCACCCTTGAGACCTCCTCGATCGTCCATTTGGTCGCCGATGTCGTATTGGGGCCGCCGCGAACGTTCGCGCAGCTCGATCTCGCGGGAATTCGCCAGCGTTGCACTCAAGAGGTCGCTCCCGCCGACATTTACCGGCTGCTCGCCTCGACCGGGTTTGAGGTCGGCCCGAAAATGCGCGCGGTGTCCACCCTTCGCGTGGGCGCCGGCGAACTGATCGCCGAGCTTCGCACGCCAGACGGTGGAGATTCAGGGATTTTCCTCGATCCTGCGCTCCTGGATGGTGCATCGCAAGCCGTCGCCGGATGGTTTTTGGACCGGCCGGCGCAAAGTCGACCGTACCTCGGTTTTTCGATGGGTTCGGTGTCGGTCTGGAAACCCGTCCGTGAACGCTGTATTGCCGTGGTTCAGCTTCGATCCGCCAGAACCGACGGGGATCTGCTTCGGTACGATCTGTTCCTGGCGAACGAAAGCGGCGAGATCCTCGCCGAAGTCCGCGACTTTACCGCAAAACTCGCGGGCGAGCCGCTCGAAGAGAAGCCGTCGATCGAATCGCCGCCCCTGGAGCGCCTGCTTCGCGAGCAGCTCGGCCAACGTGTGCGTCGAAACCCAGAAACGATCGGATGGGACGATCCGCTCACCCGTTTGGGCATGGACTCGATGAAGGCCGTCGACCTCGTTCAAGCGCTCGAAAGAACACTCGAAATTCCACTACCGATCACTCTGTTGTTTGAGGCGCGCACCCTGCGTGAAGTGCTGCGCCAACTTGAAGAACTCCTGGCCCAGGAGGGACGATGAGGGATTTAACCTCTTTTGAGCTGGAGTATGTGTCGTCCTGTGCACGCTTCGCCCGCGAGGTGATGGCTCCCTCGGTGAAGCACTGGGACGAGAAAAATGCATTTCCCCTCGAAATCCACCAGGCAGCGGCCCAGCGCGGGATCCCCTACGCCGGGTTTCCCCGCGATCTCGGTGGAAAGGGGCTTTCTCACCTAGCCCTCGTCACCGCCGGTCTGGAGATGGCCAGCGTATGCGCACCGATGACGTTCACCCTCGCTTTTGACCACGGCTCGCTACGACCGGTGATGATCGCGGGTTCACCCGAACAACGAAAACGTTGGGTGAAAGACCTGATCGCAGAGGGAGGCCACGGCGCGTGGTGCATGACCGAACCCGAATCCAGCGGCTCCAACTTGCTGGCGATCCACACCAAGGCGACGCGCACCAACGGAGGTTGGCGGATCGACGGACACAAATGCATGGTTGGCATGGGGACCGTTGCGCAGGTGTTTTTCGTGCTCGCCGACGCCTGGGACGGAGATCGGCGCCTCGGTCCGACGGTTTTTGCAGTACCTCGCGATGCCGGAGTGGTGGTGAGCGAAAATCCTCCCAAAATCGGCTTTCGATGCCTGCCCACTCCCGAGGTTCGTTTTCCGGGCGTCGCGGTCGGAAACGATGCGGTGATCGGCGGCGTGGGGAGCGGGCTTCCGGTGTTGCTCGATTCCCTCGACTATATGCGGCTGGGCGGCGGAGTGGTGATCTTGGGACTCACCCGGGGTGCTTTGCACGATGTCGCCCCTTGGCTGGACGAACGCGAGATTTATGGTGGTCAACGCTTGGGCGACACCAGTCACGTGCAGATTGTGGTGGGACGTTTGTTGGCACGGCTGGCCGCTGCGGAAGCGCTGCTGTTCCAAGCTGCGGCCGATCTCGACGATGGTAAACCGGTTTCCCATTTGTTGTCCGCGCTCAAATTGGTCGCTTCCGACCTGGCGATCGACGCCACTTCCGAAATCGCCCAGCTGTGGGGGTGGCGCGGCATTCACGAAGATTATCCGGCGACAAAACGCCTAAGGGACGCGCGCCAGACCAGCATCTATGAGGGCACCAGTGAAATTCAGGCGATGAACCTCTTTCGTCGGTGGGCCTCGGCAGCGCGCTCCGGGAGTGGCGAATGAGCGATTGGAAAGAGATCCCTTACACCGCCAATCGATACCTGATCTACGATCTGCTCCAGCGAGCGCGCCGTTTTCATTGCCCGGTCACCGGCAATATGGAAGTTGACGTCACCGACACGATTGCACGAATCGACGCCGAACATGCTGCAGGACGAGACGCGGGAATCATCGCCTATTTGGCTCGTGCAACCGCGCTCACCATTCGCCGGCATCCCAAATTGCAACGGCACATTTTCACGACCTGGTACGGAAGACCCCGAGAGGTGCAGTTCGATCGCATTCACTGCACGCTGATTGTCGCCCGGGAGAACTCCAGCGGAGAGGAGATCTTACTCCCGTTAAACCTACAGGACACCGACAAGATGTCCATTGAGGACATTCATCGAGCCATCCGCGAACACAAACAGAAGCCCGTGCAGAGCCTAGAACAGCTCAAGGCGATCGAAAAGGTAAAGCAGACGCCGAGGATCGGCCTGTCCTGGTTCAGCTATAAGGCCCGCAGCGATCCGGACTTCTACCTGAAGTACTTCGGAACCTACGGGCTGTCGTCGCTGCTGCAACGGGAAGGTCCGGTGAACGCCATTTCCGCGGTGGCCAATACGGCGGTGGCGTTTCTTCCCACTTCCCTTCGCGAACGCCCATGGGTGGTCAAAGGCCAGATCGTACCTCGCACGATCTTGAACATCGCGGTGGTGGTAGATCACTACCTGATCGACGGCGGAGAATCGCTCAAGATTGCCCACACTCTCAAGGGCCTATTGGAAGACTCAACCGAGATTCTTGGCCCAGCAGGGACAGCAGCACATGGTTGAATTTGGCGGGGTGTTCCACCTGGGCGGCATGACCGGCTCCCTCAATGGGGTGGAGTTCCGCGCGTGGAACGAGGCGTACAAACTCCTCTTGGAGCGTCCATGGCACCTTTTGGTCCGCCGTGCCCCAAAGGACGTCCACCGGGAAAGAGTGTTCGGCCAACGCCGCATAGGTGGGAGCAAGGCGCGCCGGACAATGTCGCATCGTGGCGAGAAACAGACGATCGTACCCATCCCAGGCCAGTTGTTCGCGAAATCGCCTCTTGTACCAAGCGAATTTCTCCGGCTGAACAAAGCACTTGTCCACATCGCGAAGCAGGCCGACGGAACCCAAGGTCGCCGCAAAAAGTTCGCCAAGCAGCGGGATCTTCAGCAGTCGAAAGGTCGACTGGTATCCCTCGCCGAGCCCGCCCGGCGCCAACAAGACAATCCGCTTTACTTTCTCGGGAAACTCCACCGCAAAGGCAGCCGCTACGCCACATCCCCACGACCAGGCCACGAGGTCGAAGCAAGGCCAGTCCGCGCTGATCTCCTTCAACTGGCGAACGTAGTCGGCCAAGCCACCCTGGATGTGCGGGCGCTCCGAAAGTCCGCGCCCATACAGGTCAAAACGCAGCACCCGATGGCCCGCGTCGACAAGCGCCCCCACGGTCGAATCCCACGCGAAACAAGGGGTTGTCAGCCCATGAACCAGCACCACCGGGTTGCCATGCGCCGGGCCTACGCGTTGATAATGCGTAAAACCCGCGCTCAATTGCGCAAAATCCATCGCTCCAGGGGCGGACCGCGCCATATCCAAGGTCAGCACGGGCATGGAGTCTCTCCTTGATCCCATTTGAACGGCACTTCATCCCGGCGACGCTGCTCGGATTGATTCGGCGGGGCCATCCATACGACTTTGTCGAAACCTACCGCCTGACGCAGGCATTGTACGGCTACCGCGCCGCCTATGTAAACTTGGGTCTATGGACCGAAGGCGCACTCACCGACGAGGCTGGAAGGAAGCTTGCATATCGCGTGGCGGACGAACTGCATTTGGTAAAGGGAGATTACCTTATCGACGTCGGCTCCGGTCTCGGCCAGGCGGCGGTCGACCTGGCGGTCCGCGTCGAGAATCTCACAGCGCTAGTGACCGGCGCTCTGTCCGACATCGTGGACGCCCGCAGAAAGGCGGGGGTTGCGGAGTTTGAAGCGCTGCCATGGAGGAACCGCTGGGCGACTCTCCGAATGCACCGCGCGATGGTTCATTCCGTGAAAACGGACACGATCCGCTACGCCTTGATTTCTGCGGGGAAGCCATGATCGATCTCCGCGCCGCGCTCACCGAATTCGCCACTTGGCATACCAACGCCGCCAACCGGGTATGCCACGACATTGGAATTCCCACCGTCACCTTGGCGGTGTTGGGGATGTTGGCGAAGCTCCAGTTTGGACCTGAACTGCTTGGAATTGGACGACTGGATGTCGCTTTGGTGCTGTTGGCGGGGACGTTCGTGTTCGACCTCTTCCTCGAGTGGCGATTAGCACCGTTCGTCGCCCTCATTGGGCTCGCCTGCTGGGGGATCGGCCGCGAACTCTCGCTGCCTTGGCTGGGCGTGGTGTTTGTCATCGGATGGGCGTTTCAACTGCTAGGGCACCGCCTCGCCGAGGGAAATGCTCCGGCGTTCCGCACCAATGCGGTGCACTTGGTCGTCGGTCCACGCTGGCTGGTCAACCGTTGGTTGCGAATTCTGCCCGAAGGCCAAGGATGAGCACCTGGAATGACGCCATCCGGCGCCTCGTGACTTCCGGCGTGCCGCTCGCAGCGGCGTGGTACGAGCGCGAGTTTGAGCGTCGAATCGACACCTTTCGTGATCAGCAACGGGCCCTGCGAACACGCTATGCGGTCACCGCCGACACCCCCATCCGCGGCTACGACGCCGAAACCCGAAAAGCGGTGCTGGCCTATGCAGAATCCCGCACCGATGTCCGCCTAGCTAAAACCTCCGGTTCGACCTCCGAACCCAAACTTCTGGCCTACCCACCCGAGCGATTGGTGAGTTTTAAGAGCGACTCTCGTTCGATCGGCGTTCGCGCCTGGAAACACTTTCAGATCCGTCAGCCCGCCATCTTTGTGTTGAGCAGCCTCGCCAACGACGACTCGTTCACCTCTTTAGCGGTATTTCAGCCGAAATTGCCCGATCGGATCACCGGAATCCTCGAGCCCGCACGGTATTTGTTTCAACCGGCGTTGCGAAGAGCCATCTCCCATTATGGTCCAACGGCGGTACGTTTTTGGCTGATGGTCCTCTCCAACCCTGGCCTTTTATACAGCACCAACCCCTCCACCTTGGCCGTCTTCCTGTCCGAAGTTCACGAGGATTGGCAGCGATCGACCTCTATGATCCGGGACTGGACGGCCGGAAAACGTGACCCCGAAACCCAGGACCTCGCGCTTCGGGTGGTGTCCGCAGGGTTCGATACGCGAATGAAGGCGATCGCCGCATCTTCTACGGCCTTGCCGTTCTCAGAAGCCCTTCCCGGGGTGACCGCCTATTGCTGCTGGAACGGCGGTTATGTCGTCTCCTTCCTACGTCAGATTCAACGCTGGTTGCCGCCCGATCGATACATACACATTCCGATGTATGCCATGTCGACCGAGACGATTCAGACCCTCACTTGGTTCGGTCCTACCGGCGAGATGCGGTTTTTGCCGATGGGTCCCGGGGTCCTTTACGAGTTCCTTCCCGAGGATGCCGAAGATCGGCCAGAACACCTTTTAGAACCTCACCAACTGGAAGTTGGGCATCGCTACGCAATGGTCGTCAGCGATCCATACGGGTTGAAACGGTATCAAACGGAAGACCTCTTCGAATGCCGTGGATTTGTGCGCGGGCTCCCCGATCTGCATTTCTCGCGACGGCGTGGACTCACTTGGTCGTTCACCGGCGAAAAACTCACCGGGGAACAGCTTTCTGAGGCGTACGCGGTCCTGGAGGACGAGATCCCCCACCTCCGGGCGATCGCAGCTCAGATGACGACACTGCCGACTTGGCCAAAGGGTGCGGAAGTTCCAGGGTATCGTTTGGTGATCGGACACCCGGGCGACCACCTCTACCCCCCGCTCGATGCCAAGGAGTTGGAGTGGAGGTTTGATCGTGCTTTAGCAAAGGTGAACACCGAATATGCCGCCAAACGCGAAACTGGCCGGCTGGCGGAGCCGGTCGTCGTGATCCTCCCCTACAACCGGCTGGCCGAGGGATTGGATTCTGCATCGGCTGCGGAAAACCGGAGTTGGGAATCACAGTTTAAGCTTGCGCCATTGACCCGAAGGGTGTGGGAGGAGACCCGGCTGGGCGAAGTGGTACATCAGAAATCATAGGTTTTACGGGTTTTGGATGTACCAGTTTCCTGACTCTCGCAATACGTCGGGGTGCTGACGCCTTGTGCGCTATACGCCATGTCGATCCCTGAGAACCAGCCCTGCATCCTCCGAAGCCGTTGATCTCGACAGGGTCAACTGATTGACTACATCGCGAACAGCGCCATGCCCAACGCTGCACACAACCCAAAGGCGGCGCTCCATACGGTCAGCCCGATGACATAGCCAGCGAGACTGGCGGCGCGCTCCCCCCAAAGTCCCCATTGAACGAAGAAACCGACGACGCCAACGACGCCGACAAGCGCAAGCGCCAGACCTTGAAGGATCAGCCCATCCACCCCTGCATAATGAAGATCAGAGCTTGCGCCTTCGACATTCCAGGCGATGTCTCCACAGGGCGCGACAGCGGGCGGCAGGGCGCCGAAGGCGGTCGCCGGAGAGCGCAGCTCGAAGGCGACGGAACCCCGAGAGCACGCGGTCGGCCGCCGCCGAAGGCGGGCCGAGTCGCCCAATTTAGTTGGATACGACCGTTGAGAACTTCTTTTCGCGCAGCCAACGGTCCATCATTTCGTCATCGAACAGCTTGCCGATCACGTGAACGTTTGAAACCATCGCCGGCGATGTTCGCGCATCTTCGCAGACCACGGTCGCGGCCCCCAAGTAGCTGCTGTGGCAAAAAGTGGTGGTTTGATCGTGGTGCCACAGATAGCCGACATGGTAGTCAAGCCCAACGACCCAAAGCGCCTCTTCTTCCTTCTCGATCCGAGACACGACTTTTTCGACGTCGGCGCCCAACCAGAGGGTGTCCTGGGCGCCGGTGAGCGACTCGATGATCAAGGAAGAAGCTTGCTGAGCGAGTCGCACGCGTTCGACCCGAAATCCCGCATCGCGAAGGGTGGTGGAAACGAAATACCCACAGGCAATCTCGCCTTCCTGCGGAACCTGCGTGGAACCGTAGAAACTCCAAGGGGTTCCCTCCCAAAAGGGAAAAATCTCACGGGTCAGGGCGTCCAGTACGCGCGTTCGAGACTCCGCCAAGACCTTATGTTTTTCCGTCGACGAAGCGGCGAGGTAGCGTTTCGAGAGCGCCGTTCGATCCGCCTTCAGCCGTTCCGTAGTACCCGCATACTGGGTCCTGCGAAAAGCAGCTTCGGTCTGCGTTACTTCGGCAGAGGTTTCAGCGGCTGGATCGGCGACGGCGCAGGCCAACATCAAGATGAACATCGCCGGGGAGACAACCGGCCGTAGACCCGGTTCCCAACAACGCATTTTTAGTGGATTTTGAGGTTCACTCGCTCCCGCTTGAAGGATTCGGCGTTAAAAATACGGTGTCGGTGGAGGTCCCGTTGCGAATTCTGCTTTGGTACGCGACCTTTGCCTGCGCCACGCCGCCGACCGAGATCGAACCTACACCACAAGAAACGCCCGTTTCGCCGGTCATTCCTTGCACACTGCCGAAAATCCGCCCCCCTGAGTTGGCGATTCAGTTCCGACAGACGGTGATTCCGCACGGCATGGAGCCGGAAAATTATGGATTAACGCTTCGTTCCGTATGTGGTCCGGACGAACCGCTGTGCCGGGTGGTGGATGACACCGGTATGGACCGTCTGTACGCCCAATTTCAAGAAAAGAAATTCGGAAGTCTCGGACGCACGTCTGAGGGACATGCGTCACCTCACTATGGCTCTCGAAGCCTGGAATTGGCCTGGGACGGCGGGCACTGCGCCGTGGCAGACAGCCACCAATCGGTACTTATTAAAGAGGAAGCGGATATTCTGCAGGACCTGATCCAGCAGGTGACCGCCGCAACCTACGCCAAGTAGTAAAGGAATATTACTATTGGTGCGGCACCCCCTCGTCGAGTTTCACCTCCCCTTCTTCAGCGGGCACCGCCGTATTCGGGTATTTCTCCCCCCGAAAATGGAGAGTCCCACACCGTTGTTGGTGCTGCTCGACGGACAGAATGTGTTCGACGATTTGGGGAGCCATTCCGGAGGTTGGCACGCCGATCTTGCTGTGAGTCGGCTTCCCTCCACCGTTGCGCGACCCCTCGTCGTAGCGGTCGATCACGGCCACCAGCACCGCATGCACGAATTGTGGTCGGGACTTGAGCACTTTCAATCTTTTGTGACCACTGAGGTCGTGCCTACGGTCGCCGCCCGCTGGCCGTTGACCGCACACCGCGCGATTGGCGGTTCCTCCATGGGAGGATTAGCCGCATTGGCGATACATTTTCGCAACCCTGACCTGTTCGCCGGCGCGCTCTGCATGTCGCCCTCGTTTTGGGTTCAACACGGCCGAATTTTCGACGAGCTTCGTTCACTTCCCGTGCCGCGGCTGTCGAAAATCTACCTCGACGCCGGTGGCAAGGAACGTCTCGCTCCCTTAGCTGCAAAAATGGCCTACGAACTTACCCAACGCGGGTACGGCCCCGATCGGCTGATGTGGCGCCCGGACGCACGAGGAAGGCACCACGAACGGCATTGGCAGCGACGATTACCGAAAGCGCTGCGGTTTTTGTTTCACAAGTGATCGGTCAATATTCGTAGTACACCGGTTTACCGTCCAGTTCTTTGATTCGATCGCAGGCGAGGGAGGAACCTTTCTGGCAGCCCTTGGTGAACCAAGTTCGTGCAGTGGCAGAGTCTCCCGCACTTTTTCGATTGTCTCCCGCTCGAAGGCAGGCATCGTCGAAACCCATGTCGCACGAACGCCGATAATACTCAAATGCAGCAGCGCGATCGGAGGGGATCGGCGCTGAACCGGAGGTATGGAGTCTGCCCAAGTCGTAGCACGCAAACCGATCTCCGGCGTCGCAGGACTTCTTATACAAGGGCCAAGCTGCAGAAACGTCCCGAGCGACCCCCTCGCCCCTTTCCAAGGCCGAAGCCCACCCGCCGCAGCCGCGTGCCGATCCCCGGTCGCAGGCCAGATGGTACAAGCGAGCCGACTCGGCGAGATTCTTTTCAGGTCCGAAGCTCATATGTGACGCCTGCAGGGTACAGCTTTCGGCATCCCCATAGGTGCAGCCAAGCGCAGCGTACTCCCTCGCTCGTACATGGCCTTGAACCTCGCTTGAACCCTGCCATTGATTGGCGGCGGTGAGGCAGGCTGCGCCATTTCCCGAACGGCAGCTTTGTTCGATTTCTGCGGCGGGAGGCCCAGCGAGGGCGACCGCAAACACAAAGAAGAACATGTGATCTCCAAGTGGGCTAACGATATAACGTTGTTTTGGTGAGGTAGCGGTGTCATTGATCGTTCAAGCCTACCGACGCGGCCGCGATGGCGAATTCACATGGCTAGAGGTGGATTTCCCGTTCAACACGATGGCCGGCCCGGAGGCGTGGCGCGACGCCGTTTGGGGCAGCGCCGAGTTCCAAGCGCTTGGACTGGAGTTGCTCCCTTCATTACGGAGCGGTGATATCTACGCTGAGGAGGCGGACCTCCAAAAGCTCGGGGCGGAGGTACAGCAGATACTCGCCAAAACGACGGATGAGGGTATCTCCTTTCGCACCAAAAACATCCAAGCGGCCGTTCGTTTGGCGCTGTCCCAACCGGGCTGCGGCGTGTACATCGGGTAGCACCGCCGTGCGTTGTTTCGCGCTCCCATGGGCCGGACGAAGGGCGCACGTGCGCCTCCTCCCGAAAAATCTCGACCAGAAGCGCCCCCCCACCCGGGACCCTGAGTTCGCTTCCTATCGCGATCCGTAGCGAAGGTTGCACGCCCAAAACAGATCCGAGTCCACACTGGACGCTGTTCATCTGTTCAGTTACGGTTGCGGGGCCCCATAGGAGTGTCCATGCAACCCGTCTCGGAAGCAAAAAGCTTGTTTGTTTGGCATGAATTGATGACGACCGATATCCCTGCCGCGATCTCCTTCTATACCAAAGTGGTCGGTTGGGAAATCGAGGCGTCGACGGATGTTCCTGGGTACCAAATGTGGAAGGTCCCCGGAAAAACTACGGTGGGAGGCGTTTTTGACCTCCCCGAAGACGCAAAGAAAATGGGCGCCATTCCAAATTGGATGGGCAACATCTGCGTCGAGGACATCGACGCCAGTGTCACCAAACTGCAGGCTCTCGGCGGACAAGTCTACAAGGCGGCCTTCGACATTCCAAACATCGGCCGGGTAGCCATTGCCGCGGATCCGACCGGTGCTTCCTTTGCATTGTACCAGCCTTCCGGCAGCGCGCCCGGCCACAGCGGTCGGGGCGGCGTCGGCGAATTCTCCTGGTGCGAGCTCTCCACTTCCGATCCGGAAGCGGCGTGGGCCTTCTACAGCGAGCTGCTCGGATGGAAGAAGACGGACGCCATGGACATGGGACCGATGGGCACGTACCAGATGTTTAGCGGACCGTCCGGCGGCACCATCGGCGGCATGATGCGCCGTCCGCCAGAAATGCCTGTCTCGGCTTGGGGTTTCTACGTATCCGTGTCCAACATGGACGGCGCCATCGAAACCGCGATCGGCCGAGGCGCAAAGCTGCTGCACGGACCAGCGGATGTGCCCGGCGGCGATGTGATCGCGAATCTGATCGATCCACAGGGCGCTTTCTTCTCCTTGCACGCTCGGACGGACTAGGTTCAAAGTCTGGTAACTGGTCAACTAGTTGACCAGTTACTTTCCGCCGTGAGTGCCCAATGGAAGCCATCACCGTCACCACCACCGCCCGCTCCCTCCAACGCCTTCAGTGCAAGCACTGTGGGCACACTGCCGAAGCGGAAGTCACCGGTTTTGGCGAAGGAACTCAGAGCTCTCTCAACGCAGAGGGTACCGCCCTGGAGCGAGCACAAGCCGATGCTCAGAAGGACATCGAACGCGCGATCGCTGATGTTCGTTGCCCCAAGTGCCAAATGCGTCCTGAAGGTGCAGAAGCCCGCTTTTGGGGCCCCTGGGTGGGAATGTTTGCCGGCGGGTGGGTCCTCGGGGGAATTCTCGGCGCGATTCCGACGGTGTTCGACATCAACATGAGCCAAGAGGATCGTGTCATCGCCTTTTGGGCCACCTTCCTAATCTTGGGCGTATCTACGACGCTTGTGGTTCCCCTCACCGCACACAGCAGGTATGTGATGCGGGATCGCCGGGTGCGGTGGCTCTGATCGTAAACCGGTTGACCATTGACGCGCTTGGAGGCAAACCTGCGCTTACGGACAGGTCGGAGCGCCCCACCAATAGGGATTGTTTGCTTCGTCGCACTCCAAAATCGATCCGTTTCCAAGACCGTCATCGTCCACAATTGCCCAGAGCCCATCGTCGATGTCGGCGTACGGCACATCGAACACCAGCGCCGTCGTTTCGCCGGAGGGAAGTGACGGAATCACCTGCGTGTCCAGCCAGGTCAGGCCACCGGACCCATCGCTGTACACGCTCACCTCGACGCCGGTGGCGTCGAGAGGCCCTTGATTTCCAATTTCCACCACCATTTCCACGGTGCTGTCAAAGTCGCAGTCGTTCACGCAGACGTCGACGATTTCGGAGGTGAGATCTGCCACATCCCAGCGAAGGGATTCGCGGCCGTGGACCGTTCCTGGATCGGAGGAGTCGTAGCTCGGCCAACGGGATTCGGCGCCCAACCAAGCGTCCAACGGGTGTTCGTAGGCGGTGAGCCCGGTACGGGTGCCGATCTGCCGGCTGTCGTCAACCACCAAGAGCTCGGCGATCCCGTCCAAATCGAGATCGACGATGGGGGCGTACTCCAAGGCCGTATAGGTGTCATGAGGAATCGAAACCAAGGTAACCCCGGTTTCCCCGTCTAGAATACGGACGTCGGCATGCGAAAGGGTCACCACTTCCTGGGCACCATCGCCATCAAAGTCGAACACTGAGCAGCTATTGGCTCCGCTGAGATCTCCGCTCGGCTGATTCCAAAGCAGAGCACCGTCGAGCGAATACGCGTGGGTGTTCGCCACCGTAAACGCGGCGTTGGTCGTGGTCCAGACGATGTCCGGCTCACCGTCCCCGTCGATGTCGCCGACACAAGGAGGCGTCGGCACCAACCCACCCGCCGCATACACAGCCGGGGAACTCCCATCGTGTTGAAACACCACGAGTTTTTGGTCGCCCACCATCGCCACTTCCGCCTGAGGATCGCCGTCGATCTCGACCACCGCTGAGAACGGCTCGATTCGGCCAGGAAATCCCGACACCATGCCGTCCGCGCCGACGATCTGGTTCTCGGACCAATACAGAGCGCCGGTGTCCGCATGGTACACCGATGAGCCGATGATCGCCTCCATATCTCCATTCCCGTCGAGATCCGACAACACGGGAGCCCACCACACCGGCGCCGTCGAAATGGAGCCGTGATGGGGTTCCGGAAGGTCCTGAACCAACGCACCCGTCGTGCCGTCGAACACGAGGTCGTTGGCTAGGATTTCACCATCGCCGTCATTGTCCACATCGCCCGCCAGCAATATGGGCGAAACGTTGGCCACATCCAGCGTCGCAGCTGAGGTCCAAGCCACCGTATTGTCCGGTCGGAGCGCAACAACATGAAGGGAGGAGTCCACGCCATACAGCAGCGGATTGTCGAGTGCATCATCGGACGTATCGGCGATCACCGGTGTACCAAGCCAATACATTCCCGTATGCTGCCAATGCACCGTTCCGTCCGGACCGTGCAACAGCGCGATCGACGCGGTGGTCGGAAACCACCCCGAGTTGTCGTAGACGACTACCGCGATGTCCGGCGGTTCTTCCGAGAGATCCCCATCGTTGTCGTGATCGACAAATTGTCCGACGATCGGCGTCACATTGGAGTGCCGGTCGGCCGCTCCGCCGAAGCCAGGCCAGGACCACTTGGCCTGCGCCTGCCAAACATTGGAAAGCGGAACGTGGGGAAGCTGACAGTCCGAATCCACCGCGATGACGCCATCCGGCGGAATCACAGGATCGCACTCAAAGAAACCCAAGTCCGTGTCCGAAACGTCGGTGTCGTCCGTATCCGAAGTATCCTGGGTATCGCCCGTGTCGGAAGTTTCCTGCGTGTCCGAAGTGTCACTCGTATCCGCTGTATCCGGATTGCCATCGGTCTCGTCCGTGTCGCCCGAATCCGATATGTCCGGGCTATCGCCCATTGTATCCGACGTTTCCGACGTCTCCGACGGGGCCGAATCATCCGTTTCGCTCTGCAGGCCCCGTGCACAGGCCCCCACGAACACCAGCCATCCAAGCGCCAAAGGGGTTTTCATCCAGACTCCAGGCTGCATCCTACCGTCGATGCCGACGAAAAAACACCGAGGCCTTACCAGCCCCGATGCTCAGCCAACCGACGGAGCTCCCGAACGGCGATCACCGACAGCCTTGAGTGTCGGACTGTTTTGCTCCGGTTTGCACACCGAGAGCGCCCGCTCGCGCGCCGAACGATACCCGGGCCATACACCCTAGAAGTTCTCCTCCAACCGTAACATCATGTTCCACTGCTCGCCGAAACGTTCGTCCATCAACGCATCGGACTCGGGGCTGCCGATCCCCATGGCATCCGGGCTTCCCCGTCGTGCTTCCGCAGGATCGCCATACCCAACTGACAGCCCCAGACCAAACGGCTTGTACAGCACGTCGGCGCCCACTGCGACGTCACCCTCATGCGGAAGACGCGCTCCAACACCCGCTTTAATCAGTTCGTCTTCATAGATGAGTTCCGGGTTCCAAGCGACGGTTTCACCGTTGGAATCCACGCCGATCTGCACGCGCAGGTTCCTCTTGTCACCCAGGTCCACCCCATATCGAGCATAGGCATTCCACAACGCCTGGTAGCCTTCATCCAATGGTTTCAGCGTCACCCCAAATCCCGCGCTGACCTTATGCCCTTCCGCCACGGCCCACTCAGTGGACGCTTTGATCATCGCCGCGGTCTTTCCATCCTGTTCGGCCAGTCCCATAAGTAAATCTGCTTTACCATTTGCGTCTTTGTAGTTTCCGCTCAATCGCGCCCCAAAGGTACGGTCACTCCCCCCCAACAACAACGAGGCGCCATACGATCGCTCCCCATCGGTGCCGGTCACAGACGCCTTTCCGTAGCCGGCATCCCGATCATCGCCGGTGACTCCGGTGGATCCCGTCGAGCCAATCAGGTCCTTCTCCCGTTGTTGACCGCCCTCCACATTCACCGTGAGCGACTTGCCTTGGCCTGACTCAAGAACACCGGTTGCACCAACAGAAACATCAAATGCGTCGGCATCCGCCGGCACCGCGATCTTGGTGTTCAGCCGCAACTTCAAGCTCTGCCCATCGGTCAAATGAAACCGCTGTGCCGCATCGAAGGTGACCTGATCCAGCGAGGTGTCTTCCCCGCGCTTCCCTTGGTACCCCGCACTAACCTCGGTATCCTTCACCGTGGCCCCAGCATCGACGGACACATCGGTGGCCTCTTCGGCGCCCCTTTTGGTGGAGCCCGTCACCCGCAACCGACCTTCGATCCTGTCGCCTGGCTTGGCGCCTTGCCCCACCACCACCGAGCCAGAACCTTCCCCTTTCGCCGTGTCGCCTTCGTTGGAGCCCGATCCCGCCACCCGTGCGTTCCAGTCGATGTCACCCTCTTTGCCCGAGGTGCCGGCTTCACCGCGAAGTGTTCCATCTTTGGCCCGCGAGCCGCTTGCATCTACCTGGAGGCGGTCCGCATCGGGTCCCTTGCCCGTCTCGCGGTATTCAACCCCTGCACCCTGTTTTTCTTCTCCATACTGGCCGGTCGCCTTTGCCCGGTGGGTGTTTCCGCCGGCATCTTGCCCTTCGGCAACGACCACGGCGTCGCTTTTCCCGGCTTCAGCCTCCACCTTCGTTTTTCCAACGCGAACGTCCACGGATCCGCGCAAGTTGTCTTTGGCCGTCTGCGCTTCCTTGAGGTTTGCCGCCTTCCCCCACTTCACACCGGCGCCCACTTCAACGTCTGCATCTTTGTCCGTCCCGCGCCCGCGAACTCCATCTGCGGCGACCTTTACGGACCCCTTCTGTTCGGCGGTCTCCCACTCAGCACCCGCCAAGCTCGCCTTCACCTTGGAAGTGGGGCGGCCTTGTTCGTCGGTAGACACCACATCGTGTTTGCCCGAAAGGAAAAACTCGGCCGCCTTTCCACCCGCCGACGCCATCCCGCGAACGACCCGATCAACGTCATCCTTTGGGATACCGGCTTTTACCGCTGCTTCAGACGCGGTCTTGATTTCATCCGGGCTCGATGCGGCCCGCAACCGCGTCAACGCTGCCTGTTGTTCCGGTGTGAGTTTGAACAAATCGAACGGAGCCGCGGCGGGAGCCAGCGTTGTTGGCTCCGTGGGCGCGACGGTACCCGCCTGCCGGGCAGTCTGTAGCGCCTCTTGCGCACGCCCATTCGGTATTGGCTGAACCTGGGGGGCAGGCGCCTCGACCTTCGCTGGCACCTCGACCACGGGTTCTGGCGTTTGCTCTTTACCCATACCTACGACCTCACGACCAAATGGGTCGGTGGCGGAACATTCAATAGAACACCTTTACGTCTTACACCAAACGCTCACCGATGTACAAGCAAATTGACATCGATGTCACTAAACTTTCTACTTCGGGCCCCAAACGCCCGATCTGACCTCCATGTCAGATGGGAATGGAAGTGGGACTGCGGGCGGACGGGAGCTCCGCTCCAAAGATCGCCACCAATTCGCCGCGAAACCACCGATGGCCAGCGTCGTGCTCCAGCCGCTCTGGCCAAACCATGGACATGGAAAAACCTGGCGGATTCAGCGGATGCTCCAGAATCGCCAGCGGCAAAGTCTCCGCGAAGATCGCGGCCAACCGTTGCGGCAAGGTGATCACCAGATCCGAGGACGCCACCACGTGGGGCGCCACCAGGAAGTCCTGCAACAAAAGCACCGTTCTGCGAGATTTCCCGAGCTTCTGCAGCAGCTCGTCCACCACGCCGCCGGCGGTTCCTCGAGGTGCGATCAGGGCGTGCCGAGCTTCCGCAAAGTCCGCCACCGACATGGCGGATTCCAAGGGATGTCCCCTTCTCACGACGCACACAAACCGCTCTCGAAACAGCACCCGAGCCCGCAGTCCCGCCGCGGGTCCTTGGGTTCGCAGCGGCATCACCGCCAAATCCACCTCGCCCGATGCAAGCCCGGCTTCCGCATCGTGGCGGGCGGTGATGCCAACGAAAGGGGCCTGGTTCTCCAGTCGTCGCATCAAAGGCGGCAAAATCACAAACTGGCCATAGTCCGCGGACGCCAGCTTAAAATTCCGAGAAGACGTGTTCGCATCGAACGGAATCGGCACCGCCAACGCCACTTCCAAGCGGGAGATCGCTTCCTCCAGTGGCGGCAACAATGCCTCGGCGCGGGGGGTCAACACCATCCGTTGGCCGTCGCGGACCAACAGCGGATCTGAGAACCGCTCGCGAAGCTTCGACAAAGCATGACTTATCCCCGATTGGGTCACGCCTAACCGTTGTGCCGCCTTGGTTACGCTTTTCTCCTGAAGCAGCACATACAAAGGGAGAAGTTGCTGCAAGTCGTCTGGATTCATGATCTTTTCTCATAGATACCATGACTCATAATGCGATTTACTCATGTCCGTGGCAAACCTATATGACCTTCACCTTTTGGAGGTCGTGATGGTTTACGCAGTTGCAGGGGTTTCTGGAAATACCGGTCGGGTGGTCGCAGAACAGTTGTTGGCGCAGGGGAAATCCGTCCGCGTCATCGTTCGCGATGCCGCAAAAGGGGCCGTTTGGGCCGAAGAGGGCGCCGAAGTTGCGGTGGCCGATCTCGCGGACGCCGCCGCGCTCACCAAGGCGTTGTCTGGCGTTCAAGGCGCCTATCTGTTGCTGCCGCCGAATCTTACCACCGGCAACTTCCGAGCCTATCAGGATCGGGTTGGACAATCGCTCGTTCGCGCCGTAGAAGCCGCGGAAGTGCCACACGTCGTGCTGCTGAGCTCGATCGCCGCCCACCATCCCGCAGGCACCGGGCCCATCGCCGGACTGCACCCTGTGGAAACGGCCCTTCGCACGCTCCCAAGGACCCGTTCGACCTTTGTCCGGGCCGCTTACTTCATGGAAAACCTGCTCGGCAACTTCAGCGCGCTCGACCAGGGAATTCTGCCGTCGTTTGTTCCCGCCAACGTCCGCTTTCCGATGGTCGCCACGGCGGACATCGGAAAGGTAGCCGCTCAGGAGCTGCTCCGCGGCGCAACCGAGCCCGTTCGCATTGTAGAGCTTGGTAGCGAAGGAAACTCGAATCAAGAGGTGGCGGACATTCTATCCAAACTCAAAGGCCGCACGATCACCGTAGCAGAAGGCCCCGTGAGCGCGATGACCGAAACTCTGGTTGGATACGGATTTCCTCGAGATATTGCCGAGATGTACCAAGAGATGACCGCCGGCTTGATCTCGGGTCATGTGAGCTTTGAAGGCGGTCATGCACGAGTGATCGGCGAAACCAGCCTGGCGACGTTCTTGGCGAAAAGCGTCTAACCCCGCACCGGCGTTCGTCGTTCCGAGGGCTCCATGGAATTCGCGATCCGGAGAAGTGCCTCTTGAAAGGCACTAAAGCACTCTGCGGGTGCCAATCGCCACCCGCCCGGCACCAGGAGCTCCAACGAACCTCCAGCTTCCGAGGCCGCCGCCATCAGTGCTTCCTCCTGATCGGCAGACCACCGGTAGGTCGAATTCGGACCGAGGTTGTCGACGGTTTCCACGTCGGAGACGCCGACGCGAACATCATAGGTCCCAGGATTGTCCAGCCAAAACTCCCCAACGGCAGTGTCTAACCTGACAAACGGCATGCGAGTCCCCCCACCAGACCTACTCCGAGGGCGAACCACGCGCCGTTCACCCTTCCGAAATATTTCCTTCCCTTCCTCCGTAGAGAAGCGTTAGGCTTCACGGAGGAAGGCTCCATAATGGCGATTCGCTCGGTCCTCGGTTTGACACTCGCGCTCGCATTCGCCGGATGTGGCGGGGACGACACCGGCACCACCAAACCCGATCCATCGCGGGTAGAAGCTTCCGATGAAGAGTTTGGAACGGCGATTCAAGCGCTGTCAGATATGCAACCCGCGGAGGAGGTGGACATCGACAAGACCGTTCGGGTCATGCACGAGATCGACACCGCGCTGACCAAGGACATGTCCGTTTCCGACTATCTCGACTCCCTGGCCCGACAGGATTATCGCGGCGTGGATCCTGGGGTTTTGGCCGCACGCAAAAAGATCCTCGAACTGCAATTCGCGATCTATGCCAAACAGACCGAGTTGGACGATCGGCAAGCAAGCTGGGATCTCACCCGCGCCCTCCTCACCACCGCCTCCGTGGTCGAAGCAAAAGGGGAGGTATCCCAAATGGGCGTTCCCACCGGAGGAGTATCGCTCGACCGTGATCAGGCGACCAAACTTCTCGCCGACCTCCAAGATGAAGCAAAAGAGCAGCGCAAGCTCAAAGCCGATGTTCAAGCCCTGGAAGTTCAGCTGTTCGACGCCGTTTCCGGGTATTCTTCGGTCTACTGGGACCGCTTTGAAGAATGGGATCGCCTCTGCGGACACAGGGATCGCGCGTATCTGGCCGCGCAACGCGGCGAATGGGACACCGTGATCGAGGCATCGGATGCCGCGATCGCCCTCGCCCCCCACGAAAGGGAGGCCCACCTCATGAAAGCGATGGCCCTAATCGAGCGGGGAAACACCGAAGATCTGGGGATCGCCAACACGCTGATCGACGAATACATCGCCGAACACCCCAGCCAAGACGCCCCCGCGCTGTTGCTGCGAGGGATCATCCAAACCCGCTGGGGAAACAAAGGCGCTACCCTCGCTTTTCAGGAGTCGGCCGCCCACTACCCCAAGCAGAGCGAAGCCCTCACCGACATGCTCGATCCATACGAGATGCGATCCTGGCTTCGAAAATCTCGGGAGGGGGGCACCATCGTCGATCAGTACCAAGCCATGATGTTGGGCGCGGGCTATTTTAGCCCCGACTTACAGATGGCAAAGGCCGCATTTGCCGCGGGCGATGTTCGCGACGGCCGCACCAAAGTGATGGACCACTTCGCCCGTCGACGTTCTGCCGCGGCCGCGGCCGATCCCGAAGACCGGCAGAAACTCTGGGGGTTCATCCTTCAGGATGTCCAGCAGGCCGAACAGGTGTTGGGCGCCAACTTCCAGGAGATGTTCCCCAACGACAGTCTCCTGGATTTGGAAGTTTCCCCCACCACTCTGTACCCCAATCGCCAGGTCGCGGTCAGCGTCAAAAACCGCAGCAATGAAACCCTGCACAACGCCACGCTGAGCCTCGCGGTCCATTTCACCGACATGCACCCGGCCGATTATGAGCCGTTCGCCGCCCCTAAAACCATGCCCGCGGTCGATCCGCACACCAGCACCGATTTCGGGACCATCCAGGTAAGTAGCACCCTTTGGGGCACCGAAAAAGGCGTCAGCGACATCGTCACCCATCGTGCCCTGTTGTTGACCGATGAAGCTGTGCTTTGGGTAGACAGCGACGCCTACAAGATCGCCGAAGCCAAGGAGTTTCGAGAAGCCCGCAAGAGCAAAGTGCCGCTTCCCGAGGAGAAATCCCCATGGCATACCCAAATGCGCACGCAGCTTACCAAGACCGCCGGCGGGCTCGCAAAGAACGCCACCGTCGATGTCGCTCCCAAGTACGGTTTCAACGACGACATTAAAATCAGCCTTCCAAGCGAATTCACACTGTTCCGTCCGGTGTTCACGCTCAAATACGCGGGCCACGAATTCAAAGCGAAAACCAGCGAGGTCCAGGGCGAACACATCGAATTGGTGTTCCCAAAGGTGGGCAATTTCGACGGAAAGGAGCTCGCCAGCTCCGATCTGGAACTGATCATGAATTCGGTCTACGGCGATGTGTCCGTCGTGTGGAAACCCGACGGCCCCATGGAATGGAAGTTTGAAGGGGCCAAAGCAGAGTAACGCTTAGCCTTTCGCGGCGTGCCCCAACGGCGGATCAAAACGGTACCCCAATCCCCACACCGTCTGAATCTGTTCCCCGTCGGACCCCAACTTTTTTCGAATGCGGGAAACGTGCGTGTGCAGCGTTTGCCCCGCGTCCGCGTCCTGGACAAGCTTCTCGGTCAATGCGTCCTTCAACACCGTCTTTCCGGGTCGCTCGACCAGGTGGCACAAGAGTTCAAACTCTACCGCAGTAAAATGCACCCGCTGTGCGCCGACTTCCACCGTTCGGGCGGCCACATCGATGTTCACTTTCCCAAACGAGAACGTCTCCGGCTTTGCCGCCACAAAGTTCGGTCGACGCAACCGAGCGCGAATACGAGCCAGCAACTCATGGTTCCAAAACGGCTTGGTGACATAATCATCGGCGCCAAGATCGAAGCCTTGAATCTTGTCTTCGCCTTGCACCCGAGCGGTCAGCACAACCACCGGAACCTGCGAGTTTTGCCGAATTTCCGCCAATACCGTGAAACCGCTCCGATCCGGCAGCATCAGGTCCAGCAACACCAAATCGGGAGCTTCGCGTTGGAAAATGCGCATTGCTCCAGCCCCATCCGGCGCCCACCAGCAGACGTAGCCCGCGGTCATCAATTCCTCGCGGAGCATGGCACCCAGCTGCGGATCGTCCTCGACCAATAGAATGGATTCCGCGCGCATTCCCACCTCGACGCGAAATCCTAGCACATCCAGAATTAGTAAATCGATTGACTACTCTAGTCGCCGATCCCAAACTCTTCAGGATCGCCGCCGGCCGCCGGCGGCCGGCACCAACCGTCCGAATCGGCGAGGTCGGGATGCCGAGGATTCGCCGTATAGTCGGCGTATTTAGCGGTTAAATATCGACCAGTAATCCAGGTGGACACGCACGCGCAGTATTGGGGCAGAAGTTCCGGAGCGGCCGCCTTCCATGCATCATCCGTGCCCCAAACCGTTCGGCAAGACTCCAAAAACGCCGCATCCGGAGCAACGGGCATCGCCGCTGGGACCTCGGCCGGAGCCACCGGCGGCTCTGCAGGCGGAACCGCATCTGGCGTGGAGGAACCCAGACATCCGCTCAAACCCAACCACCACAAGCCGCGCATTCGACCTCCTGCGCGCACGTAACCGACGGACGACCGGAGGGACGCTACAGACCCACGCCCCTCCGAGCCGACCTCACATTCGCTAGTAGACAGCGTAGCTACAGGCTTCTGGGTAGTAGCCATCCTCGCAAGTCGATCCGTTCGTCAACCCCTCCAAGCACTCTTGAATCAGAGAATCGTTCACGCCCGAATACCAGCCTTCGTCGATTGCATATGCAAACTCATTTCGGCATTCCTCCTCGCTCCCGTACCATCCGCAAGATGCTTGCCAAGGACAGAATGCATCCGCTAGCGCTTGCAAAGAGTCCGAAACACTGGTTTCTTCATCGACCACGCCATCGCAGTCGTTGTCCTGGTCGTCGCTGTACTCCTCGGCGCTGGGGTGAATGTCGCCGTTTTGGTCGTCGCAATCGGTATAAGGAGCATAGTCATCTGGTGAATACCCATCGCCATCCTCGTCAAGGTACTCCCACTCCTCTCCCGTGTCCCACTCACCGGTATCCGACCACTCGGTATCGTCGGTTTCTTCGGTACTTGCTGAATCCTCGTCGGGGTCAATGTTGCCGTTCACTGGAACGTCCGCATTTACGCCGCCCACGTCAATCGGCGCATCGATATTGAACGTACACGCTGCCGCGAAAACGAACCCCAGAACTCTGATTTTCATGATGTTCTCCCGTCGGGCCTACCGACATCAAGACAGTACGAGGCCCCCCGAGTTCGATCATTGCAATTGC
>SYKL01000466.1 GCA_005797785.1 Pseudomonadota bacterium
ACATCCACAAATTCTACAATCCCGTCCGTTTGCACAGTTCAAACGGATATTTCAGCCCGAACAAGTGCGAATACCGTTTCCAACAACAACTTGAAAAGGCTGCCTAACGGACTGGTACGTCAAACCGATGCAAGGTCAGTACTCGAGGGTGTACCCCGTAGCGAGCGAGATGAGGGCGGTGGGTTCGACGGTCATGTCGAGCCACGCTTCGTCGACATGTTCGCCATCGGACACGGTGAGCAGAAGGGTGTAGTCGCCGGACACATCGGGCGTAAAGGACGGACTTTCTAACGTTTCGTCGTTGAAACTGGCCATGCTTCCTGCAGGTATGCTGAAGAACGACCACACGTACTCCAAATGACCGTCGATAGCGCAGTCCTCGAAGTCGGGGTCACTCGATGCGCTCGCGTCGAGGGAGACCAGCGTGCCACGCGTGATCACCGGTGTGGTTACCGATTCACCGGGGCCGGCATTCATCGGGCTCAACATCGCAATCTGTGCATCGGGGGCTTGGCTGCCGCATTCGTCAACGGTGATCGAGGTGTCGGCCGCAGCACTGAGACCGGTGTCGTCATAGACCACGGTGTGTATCGTGTAAACCCCGGGGACGTCGGCGATGAACGCCGGTCGTGCGCCGACCGATGGTGCCATGGCCGCGTTTGAGCCGGCGGGAGCGCCGACCAGCGTCGAAGTTACCTGCAAGATCTGCCCCAGATTGCACCCGCCTGA
The DNA here is from genome assembly GCA_005797785.1 of Pseudomonadota bacterium. Lineage (GTDB taxonomy): Bacteria > Myxococcota_A > UBA796 > UBA796 > SYKL01. Next base: position 730 of record SYKL01000466.1, read on the forward strand.
GTCATTGTCGGCGTCTTCCGATACTACCGTGAATGCGACCAGATCGCCGGTGTAGGGGGTTGCATCGTCCGGGGTGACACTGGTGATTTCGGGAGCGGCGCCGCCGCAGGCATCGACGGTCACCACCGTGTCCTCGTAGCTGAGACGCCCGGTTCCGTCGTCAACCCAGGTGCGGAGCAGATAGTCGCCCGCCACGTCGGCGACGAACGAGGGCGTGCTTCCGACATCCGGCGCCAGAACGGCCGTGGAGCCGACCGGTTGGGACAAGAACTCGGTGGACAGCGCGAGATCTTGCTCAAGCCCACAGGAATCAACGTCGGCATCGCTCGCCGTTACGATCAAGGCAACGGTTTCGCCGATGCTCGGATCGGCGGTTGCGGCGATGTCGTCGATGGTGGGGGTCGCATCTCCGCACGCATCGACCTCGATGGTGGTGGTTCGCATGGACGAACGCCCGGTGGAATCCGTCACGGTGCTGCGCACGATGTACGTGCCTGGAACATCAGCGACGAAGCCTGGAGTGGTCCCTTCGGAGGGGGAAAGCTCCGTTGACGAGCCCGAGGGCCTCGACAGGAAGTGGGATTCGACCGTGAGCTCCTGTTCGAGGTTGCAACCGTCGTCCGCGTTGTCGAGGTCGTCCGCCACCACCGCGAGAGTAACGGCGTCGCCTGTGTTTGGCGCGCCAGGGACAACATTGACGTCGGCAATGGAGGGTGCGTGGACGCCGCAGTCCGCGACCACGATTTCGGTGTCGACGAACGACGCTCGGCCGGTGGAATCGGTGGCTGTGGTGCGCACGATGTACGCGCCCGGAACATCGGCAACAAACGCGGGTGAAGTTCCATGATTGGGAGTGAGGGTCGCGCCGGAGCCGGCGGGTTGGGAGAGAAACTGAGATTCGACATCGATCGCCTGCGACATGCCGCAACCGCCCTCATTGTCGGCGTCCGTGGCGGTGACGGCCAGCTCTACGGTATCTCCGCCGATCGGAGTGCCGGGTGTGGCCTCGACAGCGAGTTCAGGGGCAGCATCCCCGCAACTGGAAACATCAAGCTCGAAGCTCGTCGCCGAGGAGGCGCGGCCCGTGGAATCGGTCACCACCAACTTGAAGGTGTAGGTGCCCGGTCGGTCCGCTTTGAGCCAAGGGGTCGGTGAGGAAGCGTCGCTGAGCGAGGCGGATGCGCCGGCGGGTCCGGTTTCGAGCGTCCATGCCCAGCCAAACGTCTGGTCGAGTCCGCACGAGTCGACGTCGACATCGGTGATCGCGGCACCGAGCTGCACAATGTCGTCGGTCACCGGCGCCGCCGGCGTCGCCTCGATCTGCGTGACCACCGGATGCTCGTTGCCGCACGCATCGACGGTGATGACCTCGACGGCCTCGGCACTGGTCAACATGCCGTTGTCGACGATCAGGCCCACCGTGTAGTCCCCGTAGAGATCGGGAACAAAGCCGCTCGTCGGCATGGTGGCGTCCGTCCAATGGGTTTCGCTTCCCGTGGGCTTGGACACGAATCGCCAATGGTATGAGAGCCCAAGCCCGAGCTCGGCATTCTCCGGAGCGTCGCTGGATCCTGTGCCGGACAGAGGAATCGTATCCCCCGTCACGAAGGGGCCATCGGCGAGCAACTCGATCGCCGCGGTGGGCGCTTCGACATGCTGTGTGCAGCCCTCGCCAAGCAACGCGAGGGCGGGCAGTCCCAACCAAGCCGAGTGATATGGGCGGTTACGCATAGGTTCTCTCTCCACCGTTCGAGGTTTCAAATTGCGAAGGACACGGCTGCGGAGCCGATGTACGAGATCCGGGTGGTACGTTCGAACAGGATCCACTGAGGGCGCCACTGGAGTTCAAGCCCCCAGGAACGCCGTGCCCCGAATAGTATGCCGGCGGCGAGCTCTGCATCAACGCCGGCTTTGGGGAGACCAAGAACGGAAACGCTGTCCCGGCTGCCGAGGAACGCGGGGGTCCCCGCGACGCCTGCGCGCAGCTGCAACCCGTGCGCCGGCCATACCCGAAGGGCGAGCTCGCCTCGCGGTCCCGCAGAAATGCTTGGAGTAAAGGGGTTTTCGAGCGCCAGTAGGTTGGCGCCAATTCCGACATCGATGCGCAGGTGAGGTGCGACGGAGCGGAGCGCCGAGAGATGGGTGACCTCCCACGTGGCTCCAAGCTGCCCGATCCAGGCGCGCTCTCGTCCGGCGAGTGCCTGCAACGATCCTTCGGCATCGGCGTGCTCGGAATGCCATTGCTGTGGACCTTGCGTCATCTCGAAGGTCGCAGCGAGACCGAAGCCCTTCGGAAGGCGTACGCCGAGATCTGCACCCACCGCGGCGCGGGCATGCGCTCCGGTTTCAGGTTCCGTACTCACTCCTGCTCCGCCGTTGAGTCGCATTTCGAGCTTCGAGGCGTCGGGTCTGAGTGGGGTAGGGGGTTCGACGGGCTCAGCGTGGGCGTTGAGCGCAAAACAGGTTGCGAACACGGGCAGGATGCGCATGCGCTGGCCTCCAAGCATCGACATCCCTATTCAAACACACATCGCACAGCTCTCGCTGAGAACTTGGGCGCGTTCTGTCCGCGAGGGAAGCCGATTATGGGGGCGGACTAGATTTAACGTGGGTTATCGTCATCGTTTTCGTGTATCCGCCTCGAATACAAACACCTGCAATGCGGCCCATCCATTGGGAGCGTTATCAAGGGCGAAACGTGAAAACCGGGGCGGCATTCGGTTCGATCAGGGACCCAAGCGTGCTGATTCCGGCGGTCCACCACTACTACACTGCACAGGCCCCGGCGAAGCCAGAGCGACCACCGCGTCTTCATCGCTGGCGGCATGTGCGGTCCGGAAGACCGCTGCATCCCATGGGATCCTCCTCTGCTTCCAGTCTACGGAAAGAAACCGAGCCGCGTCAACGGGGGAGTATCGTCCGATCTGTCCGCTGCGCCCATTGACGCAGTGGCGCGGAGCCGATACCGTTCCTCGGCAGGGCCGTTTCCGGCTCTTCTTTTGATATGGAGTGCGATCGATGGCTGTTTTTTCCGCCCTGCCCCTGCTGCTGGGAACCGCCCTGGCCAGCCCGACCGAGCCCGCGGCAGCGACTGTCGCAGATGGCGGCTTTTTCTCTCACTTCCCACCGGAGACGGTTGCGCTGTTTAGCGTTGTGTTTGTGTTCTCGCTGCTGATGGATCTGTTCCAGCACAAGGATCACAAGGAAGTCAGCTGGCAGAATGCGGCGGGTTGGTCAGCGTTTTGGATCGCTACATCTTTGGGTTTTTGGGGCTGGTTGAAGTGGCACCATAGCGCGGAGCACCCCGAATGGCCGAGCTTGTTTCTGACTGGCTATGTCCTCGAAAAGACGCTTAGCGTCGACAACTTGATGGTGTTTATTGCGATTTTCCGCTACTTCAAGATCAAGAGCGGTTTGCAGCATCGCATCTTGTATTGGGGCATCCTTGGAGCGATCGTGTTCCGCGCGATCTTCGTCGGCGTGGGTACGGGATTGTTGGCCCTGATGGGCCCGTATGCTGAAATTCTTTTTGGCGCCTTCGTGGCTTGGGCCGCCATTCAGATGCTCCGCGGTGGCGACGATGACGGAGACGGCGAGCCGGACTACGACTCGATGCCACTCGTACGCTTTTTCAAGCGGTTCTTCCCGGTGTTTCCGAAGCTCGTGGGAGAGAAGTTCTTTGTCGATCGTCCGGAAGCGGAAGCGATCGCTGCCAAGGACCCGAGCATCACGTTGGCGGCTGGCGTTGCACGCTGGATGACGCCCGCTTTTGTGTGTCTGTTGGTGGTCGAGGGCTCGGACGTGATGTTCTCGGTGGACTCGGTTCCAGCGGTCATCGCTGTGTCGAAGGAGCCGTTGATCGTCTACACCGCGATGATTTTTGCGGTGCTCGGCCTCCGTTCGCTGTACTTCATCGTGGAAGCGTTGACCCGTTTCCTGTCGCAGCTTGAAAAGGCCGTTATCTGTGTGTTGTTCGTCATTGCCGCGAAGATGTTTGTGAGCGCTGCTGAGCACCTGCTTCACATCGAAATTCCTTGGTGGAGCGCGCTCACTCCGGGTACTCAAGCCAATTACAGCATGATCGTCGTGCTCGCCGTCCTGGCGCTCGGTGTGGCCGCATCGTTCGTCTGGCCGGGTGAAGAAGAGAAGGACGACTCCGGAGAAGGCGACGAAGACAAGTCGGACGCCCACTCCTGAACTGAATCCGGCGTGGATGGTAAAGCGGTTTACCATCCACAGGTCAATCTACACGTGCTTGCGGATCGGATGGTCCGCAGGTAGCGAAGCGACCAGTTGTAGCGCTCGTTCGCGCTCCGCAGAGGAGTCCTCCCCTTTCGCCTGCAGGATCTGCGCACGAGCGGAGATCGCAAGCGCACGGTAGAGCTGATCGGCGGTTCCAAAGGAACTTTCCACGGCCCAGAGTGCGGATGCTGCCTGGCGAGGATCGGAATGGCGGATCCTCATCGCTTGCGCCCAGCGCAAATGTAGGCGAAGAAGTGGCGGAAGATGGGTGAGGATCACGTCGGGGTCCCTGAGTTCCGCATCGCCGGGCTCGAGAAACCATGCGTCGGCGATCGCGAGGTCGCACGCCATCCACTGGTCGAACACCGGCAAAGGATCGGTTCGTGCGAGACATTCTCGCGCCGTATGGAGCAGCGAGATCTCATCCAACAACACGGCGTGGAACACCTGCCAACGGGCGTGTTCATAGACGAGTGCAGGGCGTTGAGAACGAAGGACCAGGCCTAGTGCGCGCTCGCTGAGCCGGACAAAATCGGCTTTGTTTCCATGGAGTGCAGCCACGGTGGTCTGAAAACTGGCTACGAGGAGCTGGTGGTAAGCGCCGCCCTCCTGAAGCTGCATCGATGAGAGAATGCGCTCACATTCGGGCAAATCCACCCGATCGACGGCTTGTTGGAACTGGGTGGCACGGTAGGGGGCAAGAACGCCGGCGAGGCCTGGAACGCTTCTTTCGCGCTCCTGGATCTCGTGTTCCCAGGCGGCCAGATCCGGAATCGATCGCAGGTGAATTCGTCCAAGTCGACCGTACCCGCCGACGACGATCGCCGCGATGTCCGCCTGTTGAACGGCATCGGAGATCGAAGCGAGCGCCGCCGGTTGGGTGCGTTGTAAGAGGTGTTCGGCTTCATCGGGATGTAAAAACGCCGCAACGTAGCCGCCGGCTGCCGCTGCGACCACCCGATCGCCGGCGTTGGCAGTGGAGCGTTCGATCGCCGTATACCAGTCTGAAAACCGATCCCATTGGTGGAGCAACATCCGGATCGGCTCGGAAATCAATAGCGCGGGTAACCGAGGGTGTTTCGGATGAACGGAGGAGAGCTCTAGGATCCTGCGAAACCAACGAATCGCATGGGCGTGCACCAGCGGCTGACGAAACGCTGCTTCCGCAGCCGTAAGAACGCGATCCGCGCTCTGTTCTCGGGCTGTCGCCGCCCCCTCGGTTTCTTGCACATACTGCGCGACCAGCGGGTGCATGGCGTAAGCGTGCTCGGTCCTTTGGATCCACCCCGCTTCAATGAGTTCAGGGAGCGTTTGGGGGGAGTGCGGATCGGCGTCCTCAGCCTCGGACGGAAGAAAGGTCGCTCGAAAGATGGAAAGTGCCTGCAGCGTCTGCTGCTCCCGCGACCCGGTGGTGGACCAAGAGGAATCGAGGGTTCCTCGGATGGTTTCATGACGTATGGGCATATCGCGCCAAGGCCCTTTCCAATCAGTCATGCGCTCGACCTGGGTGAGCAGGTCTGCCGACGTCAATACACGAGATTGTCCCGAGGCAATCTCGATCGCCAACGGCCACCCACCCAGCCGGTCGATCAGCTGCTCCTTGGCGGATTCGGAGAGTGTGTTGACACCGAGCTTTCGAACCCGATCTTCCAAAAAAGCAAGCGCATCGGCGCGGCACATGGAGGCCAGGGGGAATACCCACTCATCTTTCAAAGCGAGGCGGATTCGGCTGGTGGTGAGGACATTTCCGGGTGCGACCTGCGCGAGCCAATCGGGAAGCCAGAGGATGTCATGGGCGATCTGCTCCAAGTTATCCAAAACCAAGAGTGAGCGTCGATCGCGAGGGA
>SYKL01000467.1 GCA_005797785.1 Pseudomonadota bacterium
GACGTGGGATCCTCTTCCAAGGCCTTGACCACGCCCTTCAACCGCTCCTCAAAATCCCCGCGATACCGAGTGCCAGCCAGCAAAGCGCCCATATCCAGCGCATAAATCGTCACCTCTTTGAGAGCATCCGGGACATCGCCCTCTACGATTTTCCGCGCCAAACCTTCCACAATTGCGGTCTTTCCAACGCCGGAATCACCGATGAACAACGGATTGTTTTTCCGCCTTCGCCCAAGAATTTGAACCGTGCGCTGCAATTCCTCCGACCGACCGATCAGCGGATCGATCTTCCCCTGCCGCGCCCGCTCGTTCAGGTCTGCCGTGTAGGCTTCCAGCGGTTTTGCAGCATTGGAAGGGGCTTCCGCTTCCGGGCCGTAACCCACCGGGGCCCCCCGATCCGTCCGGGCCTTTCCATCTTTTCGGGTGCCATGGCTGATGAAGGCGACCACATCCAGCCGCGTTACCCCTTGCTTTTGGAGGAGATATACCGCCTGTGATTCCGGCTCTGAGAACATCGCCACCAGAATGTCGGCCCCTGACGCCGGCAGGCGCCCCTGGCTTTGAACCTGGACGATCGCCCTGGAAATCACCCGCTTGAACGCCTGGGTTTGCTCCGGCTCGTAGTCCTCATCGTTTGGATCCAGCCGCTCAAACCCCTGCAAAACTTGATCGAGATCGGTCTCGAGCGAGCGAAGATCGGCCCCGCAGGCCTCCAGAATGTCGCTCGCTTTTGGCTCGTGAAGCAGGCCGTGCAAAAGGTGTTCGAGCGTTAGAAACTCATGCCCCGCCAATCGGGCACGTTCCAACGCGATTCCCAGCGCGATACGAAGTTCGTCGGACAGCATTATTCGGGCTCCATCGTGACCTGAAGCGGATGCCCATGCTCCGCGGCCAGCAAGAGGGTCTTTTCAACGCGCGTTTCCGCGACCTCACGGCTGTACACGCCCGCCACCCCAACCCCCGATTGGTGGATCCGAATCATGATTCGGGTGGCAGATGCTGTGCTATGCCGAAATATACTTTCCAACACGTAAACGACAAACTCCATGGGAGTGTAGTTGTCGTTGTGAAACACCACCTTGTAGAGAGGGGGCTTGTCCACCTTCGCCTTCGGCGCGGTTTTTACGCCCCCCTCTTCCTCGCGGCGCTGCCGCTCAGACATTCGCCCTCCGACCTACTTCTCCTGCACACCGACGGTGGCATCGTCCATGCCTTCGACCCGCAAATCGGCAATCACTGCACGATGGTCGGAACAATTAGCGTCCGGAACCATCGTTTGTAGCACGTGAAAGCCCGGAGTGGCGTACACATAGTCGATTCGCACCGGAAGCTGACCGAGCACCCGTGCCGTCGTCCCAAATCCGCGGCCGCCCTCCAACCAGGTGTCCTGGAGGATCTGACGAAGGTTAACGTGCAACGCCATGTCCGGAGTGCTGTTGAAATCGCCGCCGACCAGCGTTGGATCCTGCAGCCGCGATAAAGCATCGATCAACGCCCCGGATTGGTCCACCTGGGCGCGCACCACCGACTCCCCCGCCCGCTGCAGCTGAAGAACCCCATCCGGATCCCCCTGAGCGATGCCATGAATACCGGCTTTGAGCGCCTGCGCCTCCGAGTGGTACGGCTCCAAATGTACCCCCATGACGTTGAATACCTCGCCTTGATATTCTACTTCTGCGAACACATACGACCACGGATCGGCATCCACAAAACGTCGCGGCGCCCCACGAAGTAAAGCGGCGGATCCTCTGGTACAAACCGCCACCCCAGCAGATTCGGCGCCGCCGGTACCATAATAGTCGCCCTGCACGCATTTTAGATTCAAAGCGTTCAATTTCTGGAGATCGTTTGACGAGATTTCAAGCAGGATCAACACGTCGGGATGATGCTCTTCGATCGCTCCTTGCACGCACTTCGTCGCGGCGTTGATCTGCGCTTCGGTTACCACGCCCGGCGCACTCCCCCAAAGTCGGCGAACATTCCAACTGATCACTCGCAACGAATTTTCGTCCGGTGGGGCCGCTGAGCGCCCCACCGAAGGCGACCAGAGCGCCGCTCCGGAAAGCACCCAGGCAAGCATCAACACAGGTAGGCTTCGCCGATCCGGAACCACACACCACAGACCAAACACCAACGCGCCAAATGTCGCAAATAAATACGGAAGTACGCTAACTCCGATCGATACCGCGATCGGTGCATCCAGCCACGATCGACCCAAGGCGGTCAGCAGCAGCAAACCCGCCCAGAACGCCCAAGCGCCCGCCACGGCCGCGCTGCCCAGCCTACCGCCCGTTCGCAGCGGCACCGGCAGTATCGCTAGATCCGTATTTTCGGGCGCCTGTTCGCTCACCAGACCGCCCCAAACCGCCGCGAGGTACACTTCGCCAACGCCGGCCTCTCGCGATCGGATAACCTTCGAACGCCATGACCCCCAACTTTCTTCCGTCTCACGCCACCGTCACCATCGAAACTCCTCGTTGGAGCTTCACAAAACGCAGCGCATCCGGCATCGACTTTCGTTCGCCCGTGCCCACGCCGTTCAACTATGGGTCGATCCTCGATACCCTCGCACCGGACGGTGAGCCGGTTGACGCCATCGTTCTCGGACCTCGGCTTTCCCAGGGCAGCCGTTGGCACATGCCGGTTCTCGGAATAGTAAAGTTTGTTGACGATTCCTTGCCGGACGACAAGTGGATTCTCGGGCTTGAAATTTCCAGATCCGATTGCCTCGTGATCGATGCCTTCTTTGCAGTCTACGCCCAGGCCAAAAGCGCCCGGCACCGCTATTCCGGAAAAAGTGGCGCTAAATACTTAGGTTTCGCCATTCGATAACGTTATTCCGGGTGGGCGTCCCAGTACGCTTTCGTCACCGCCCAACCGTCCGCCGTTGCATCGATCGGCTTCCCACTTTCCACTTCAAACGCCGCATCTGCGGCCCCTGGCCATCGATCCGACATTCCCGACACCACGCAGAACCGAGTTGGCGTCGCGGACTCGCCCACTTGGCAATGCAGCGCTCCAACGCTCTCTTCCCTCCAGGAGGTCACCCCATTGCGCGTGCCCCAGATCGCTTGCGCCTCGGAAACGGGGCGATGGCCGCCGGATCCATCCATCGGCATCCACTTGTCGAGATCGCCGTGGTAATGCACCACGGGAATCGGTCGTTTTCGTTCGCAGGTGGGTAGCTGCAGTGCACCACCCACGCTCAAAACTGCATCGGGAGTATCGCTTTCGCAGGCCCACCGATGTGCCATCATGCCGCCCGCACCGATCCCGGTAGCAAGGACGCGACCGGAAGTGCAGCCCGAAGCGTCCACTCTGGCCACCACCTCGTCCAGAAACGGTCCATCTTTGACGTTCCTTTCGGCAGATTTCCCGCAACAACCGCCGGCATTCCAGGTGGCGGAACGGCCATCGGGGCCGATCAAGATCGCATTCTGGGCGCGCGCGAGTTCGATCATCTTCGAATAGTAGGCCTGTCGCTTGGGTTCTGAGCCCATTTCGTGAAGGTCGACGATCACGTCGTGCGGACCCGGCCCCTCGGGCATCCAGATCAATGCACCTCGCCCCCTTCGCTCAAACTCAAAGGTTAACGCATATTCTCCGGGAGCCACGGCACCGGCCTTGCATGCATCCGCCGGCGGAACCTCGGGCCAGTGCGGTTGACCACAGGCCAACAACCAACTGAGGAGCCACACCATATCCACCTCTCGGACTGCCGAACAGAAGCCAGCAACCTCGCTCTATTGCGGCTCAGGCGGGGTTCGCAACAGCACCGGCGACACCCTCCACCCCACTCGGGTGCGAAAACCCTTCGCCCGAATCCGCTCGATCGTCGGATAAGACTCTTCCACCCCATATTTCATCGTTTTCCGATCATCGAGCACCGCACCCCAATGATGCGCCGCCACTGCACGGCGGAACGCCTTTCCAAACTTTGGAAACGGAGTGTGTTTGTGGTGTTCGATGTCCCAGATCGCGATCAGGTGAACCGACGGTTCGTGCCCTGCCTGAACGGGTAGCCACGCCGCAAACGGAGATAGTATCGGCCCTTTCACGTCTTTCAAAGCTGCGACAACGCGGTCACCGTTCACCCGATCTTCGGCGGTGGGCTTCAACGTTTCCGCATCCAACTTCCACAAACTCCAACTCAAGCTCAACAGGACCGCCCCATATCCGAGCGCGCGCCGCAAAGGCCGCTCCTCCCTTGCGAGCGCCAACGCGGACAGCCAAGAGAGCGCCCAAAACCCAGGAATTTGGGTATTGATAAAACCCCCATGATGCCCCCGCATCATCGCCGCTGAAAACAGTGCCACCCCGCCACATCCCAAAATCGTCCACACCCGCACTGATTCTGGGCGTCGAACCGCCATCCACAAGAGTGGAACCGCCGCGGGCACCGCCACCGCCCATTCCACCGGGGATTCCAAAAACACGCGGTCAAAGGCCACGGGATGGGATGCGGGTACCCCCAGAACATATTGGGAAAATCGGCCCGCAGTGCTCCACTCCAGCCAACCAAATGCAGACAATGCCGGAACCGCCGAAAGCGCCGCATACCGAGCCGCATCCTTCACACCGAACTGCATCCAGATGCCAATTCCGAGGGGTATTCCAAACAACGCGATGTGCTGTTTGACCAGAAACCCCAAGAACAACAGAATCGCCGAAAGATCCCGGTACAGCTTACGTTCGCTAAGGCCGAGGATCACTGCCCAGGCCGTCAGCCCGATCGCCAACCCATCGGTGCGCACCAGATCGTAAAAAGCGCCCGAATTGCGGTAGCATCCCAAAAAGAGGGCCGCGCCCAACAACCCGGCCAACGCGTTCTTTCGGCCAGCGCTGACTGCGATCGCCATCGCCGCCGCCAAGCTTCCGCCGAGGCTGATCACCCGTCCAAGCGGTGCATTCAACCCGAAGATCTGCCCCAGCCATGCAAGGAGAGTGGCGTACCCCGGGGGGTACAAATACGGCACAAAATCGGCGGAGGGCTCCGGATAGATGGACAAACCTCGCTGAATCCGCCAAGCATGCCCCAACATCCCGCCTTCCATCCACTCGATGTCGTATGGAAAGGGAATTCGAGCGTACCAAATCAGCGCCAGCTGCGCGAACAGGACTCCTGCAACAGCGACCGCCAACACCGCAACCACACGGTGCAAAACGGAGGAGACAAAGGTTTGAGGCTCGGTGCTCACGGATCCCGCGTAACCCGGCCGTGGGCCTCGCGGGACCCACAGGATAAGGGAAGCCGAGGAGCGCCCGTGAACCGATTCCGTTTTCTTGCATTCGTCGCCTGCTTCGCCTGCAAGGCCGCCCCGGAGCCGATGCCTCCGGCGACGCCACCGGTCACGCTCACCTTCCTGGCCATGAACGACTTTCATGGCGCTCTTTACGAAAAACCCATAGCCGATGATCCAGCACGAGCCGCGGGTGGCCTGCCGTGGCTGGTCGCTGCGGTGGAGTCGGTCCGCGCCGAAGAACCCAACTTGATCCTGCTCGATGGCGGTGACTCCTTTCAGGGAGATTGGCCGGTCAATGCCTCCAAGGGCGCGGGCTCGGTTGCCGCGTTTGAACTTCTAAAAGTCGACGCCGCAGCGATCGGGAACCACGAGTTTGACTACGGCGCCGGTCCAGAGGGCACCGATCCCCTGCACGGCGCACTTGAGTTTGCCGCTTTGTCCCGCACACAATGGCTGGCTGCGAACATTCAACAGTCGACGCCTTCTGGTCTCCAACCGTGGGCGCCACCGGGGATCGCGCCCTGGAAAATGCTCGAACGCGAAGGTGTCAGAATCGCCGTGATCGGCCTTTCGACCATGGAAACTCCGCAAACCACCTTAGCAAAAAACGTCGCGGATCTACAATTTGTAGATCCGGTCCAGGCAGTTCGCGACCTGCTTCCTGAGGTCCACGCGCAAGGGGCCGATGTGGTAGTCGTCGTCGCCCATCTTACGGGAAAGTGCGAACCCAAGTCATTTTTCGAGACCGGTCCGCAATGCACCCCCGACGGCGAAATCGGCCGGCTCCTGCTGGAGCTGCCCCGCGGCGCCATTGACCTGTTGGTGGTCGGCCATGCTCACACCCTCCTCGCCGAACGCGTTGGTGACACCTTTGTTTTAGAGAATCGTTCCCAGGGTCAGGCGCTCGGTCGGGTAGACCTCGTAGTCGGACCCAACGGCGTCGATCCCGACGCTTCCAAACTTCATTCTCCGTGGGCGCTAGTCCACGAGCGGGTGGATCCCGGGTGCACAGGCGCCTCCTACCCCCTGGAAGCGCGCGAAGTGGGTGGAAAAATGCTCTCGCCGAGCTCGAAAGCGCTCGAACTCATCCGGGATTTGGAGCAAAAAGCCGGCGGAAGCCTGTGCGACCGCGTCGCCTGCGCAGCCGAGCCGTTAGGCCGCGATCGAACTCAAGAATCCGAGGTCGGAAACTTGGTGGCCGATGCCATGAAAGCCGCGTACCCCGAAGCCGACTTTGCGATCGCAAATTCTGGCGGTCTAAGAGCGGATATTCCCGCGGGCGACGTCCGTCGGGAGCAGGTGTTTGGCGTCATGCCCTTCGACAACCGCGTAGAGGTCGTTGAGCTTTCCGGAGACAAGGTGCTTCGCCTGTTTCGGCTTGGATCGTCCGGGGCCCATGGGGTTCTGCAGGTATCGGGCGCACGCTACCGCTTCGACCCCAAAGGTACGAACGGAGAGGATTTGGACGCGGACGGTCAGGTCGCTGACTGGGAGCGCAACCGCCTCTGCAGCGCCACCTTGGACAGCGGCGTCATTGATCCCGCTCGAACCTATAAAGTGGTCACATCGGACTTCCTCCGCGGCGGAGGTGATCATTTAGGTTTGGCGTTCCAAGACGCGAAAGTGATTTCCGAAGGGCCGCTATTGCGCGACGTGATCGCGGACTATCTCAAAAAGCAACCTGCCTGCATCGGTGCCCCCCCCCTTGTCAACCCAAAGAAACCGCGCATCGAATCCGGGGAATGCCGATGACACACCAACGCTGCCCGAATTGCTTCCGAGAGGAAAAAGGCGGGTCCGTGCTGCAAGCCGGCGGAGGACGTCGCCCAGTGGTGGTCGCCGAGCTGGCCGCCTGGCGCGTGTTTTATGCCGCTATGCAAGGGCAGACTGGGCCGGTGACCGTTCCCTGCGTCGCGTGCGGCCTGCCGATGGTTCAATTGGATGGGCAGGGCGATTCTCACTTTTGGCCCATCGCCACCGCCGCCGGCACGGTGGTACCGGGCCATCCCACGGTCACGCCGGAAGGCTCCATGCCGTTGGAACGCGCAAACCAATGGATGGAAGACAAGTTTTCGAAGATCCCAGCGACGCCTCGACAATCGCACTTGGGCGCCTTGTGGTTCGTCTACTTGTTGGTTCCTACATTCCTTTGGCTGTCGGCGGTCTTCTTTTTGCTGTTGCTGCTGTTCGTGGCCGTGGGCGCCAATTTCATGGACGACGTCATCGATTTTCCATTTCGCGCCGTGATGGGTGTGGGCGCTTTGGCGCTAGGTCTCGCGTTGTTCCAGGCTACGCGAAAGCGTTGATCCGCAGACCACCGCTTCAGCTATGCTTGCGGGGGTACGGAGGCCGAATGACACGGTGGGCGCTTTGGCTAACGTTGGCGGGATGCACAGGCGTCGCCGAACAAGGGGTCGACTACGACCTCGACGGGTTCGCTGAAGGCGAAGATTGCAACGATAACAATGGCCAAATCTTCCCCGGCGGCGAAGAGTTGTGCGATCTGTTGGACAACGATTGCGACGGCGATGTCGACGAGGATGTCACCACCATCACCTATGCAGACGCCGACGACGATGGCTTCGGTGACCCCCTCACAGGAGCTCCAACCTGTGGAATCCCCGACGGCCGCATTTACAACAACAGCGATTGCGACGACTCGGATCCCGAGCTCAGTCCTCTCGCCGACGAAATCTGCGACGGGGTCGACAACAATTGTGATGATCAAATCGACATTGATCTGGCATACGGAGGAGTCAACCTTTACGCGGACAACGATGACGACGGGTACGGGACCGCAGCGGATCAGATCAACACCTGCGTTCTACCAGGCGAAGACCCTCCCGAAGGCTGGGTATACACCGACCTCGACTGCGACGACTCGGACCAGGATGTCCACCCCTTTGCAGATGAAGTCTGCGATGGGATCGATAATGACTGTGAAGACGGCGCCGACGTGGATGCCGATAATGAAGTAAAGTGGTACTTAGACGACGATGGTGACGGATTCGGATCGGACCAGTACGTTGAGGCTTGCACGGCACCAAACGCGTTCTATGTAAGCAATTCCGACGACTGCAACGACCTAGACAACGAAATCTACCCGAATGCAACCGAAGTTTGCGACGACGTTGACAACGACTGCGATGCGGTGATCGATACCGACGCCACCGTCTTGACCAAATGGTATGCAGACCAAGACGTCGATGGGTACGGCACGGGCGCTGAGTTCGTTTCAAGCTGCGATGCCCCACCGGGTTGGGTAGCCAACGGGACGGATTGCGACGACGACGATGGCAGTATCCACCCGAACGCCACGGAAGTGTGCCTGAACGGCACCGGCATCGAATACGACGGTGTTGACCAGGATTGCGATGGCACAAGCGATCCTAACGAGTCGACCTGCCCCATCATTCATTGCGGCAGCATCGAGGCAGACGAAACCTGGGCAAACACGCGGGATCATTTGGTCGCCTGCGAGATGACCATCGGTCATCCTCTTGGAATCCTCGCTCCAACCCTCACCATCGAAGATGACGCAAACCTAGAGTTTGTCTACGGAGCTTCCCTGTTCGTAGGCACAGAGACGCTGCCAGGGCATCTGGTCGCTGGATCGGCGTATTTCTGGTCGGCGAGCCAATGGGATGGCGTCGGAATCCAAAATGTGGATTCGTCCATTACGCTCACGGGAAGCGAACTTGACTCGGCCAGCTTTGGGGTCGTCGCCGGAGGCGGCACGCTGGAACTCACCGACGTCACCATCGCAAATTCCGCTTGGGCAGCCGTACTGCTTACCAACTACACCGAATCCACCCTCACCGGCCTCGACATCGACGGCGCCGGTCTGGTCGGAATCTGGGCGGTCGACGTTCCGAACACCGATCTGTCCGATTCCACGATTCACAACGCCGATCTGGGCGTCCTATGCGACTCCCCGAACTCGTGCTTTTCGTACTTCGAAAACAATGACCTCAATGGCAACGACGTCCCGATGCACTATCCAGCAGCACATCTCTCGGATATCGGCATTGGAAATGATTTCTCTGGAAATGCAAAGAACTACGTCGAAGTGGGGACGTACGGACCGATCGACGACCCCCATTGGCCCGCGTTGAATGTCCCCTACAGTATCGGCTCCGAGCTGGAGTGGAATGGGCTTTTCCAACTCGATAATGGCGCGGAGATCCTCGTCGGCGACGGTGGCTCCATAAAAACCAGCGCCGGGGATCTCGCGATCGGAGGAACCTCTCCGGGCGTATCCATCGCCAGCGACAACGGGACGGGCACCTACAGCATTTCGATCGATAATGCCGGACCGACAACCAACTTGGCCGGCCTCGCGATCGATCGCGGTCAACTGTCTCTGTCGGGCTCTCAGCTCACGCTTTCGAATTTCAGCGTGTCCAATTCCGCAGGCGACGCCTTGTATGTGGAGTCCGATACCGTTGACATGCACGACATCACCATCGAGGCCTCAACGGGCGGCGGTGCCTTTTTATTGGCGA
>SYKL01000468.1 GCA_005797785.1 Pseudomonadota bacterium
AGGAGGATGCCCACGATGCTGTGCAGGAGACCTTCGCCAAAGTCTTGCGCCACAGCGATGAATTTCGCGCCGAGTCCAGCCCCCTCACCTGGATGTACCGCATTTCCACCAATTGGTGCCTCAACCAACTCAGAAACCGGCACGGACGAGCACAGAAACTCGGTTTACATGGGGACTATGTGATGCCTACCGACATCAGCGGCACCATCACCTCCGACCAAGACAAATTGAGAGAACTGTTGGCGACCGTCGACGCGGAAACCCGAGCCTGCGTCATCCACACTTACTTTGACGATTGCACCCGCCAAGAAACCGCCTATCTCGTGGGTTTGTCTGTCCCCACTGTCCGAAAACGCGTCAACGATTTTATTGAGCTCGCTCGCCAACAATGGGGGGACGACACCGTCTCCGCCTGGGGGGCCCCATGAACTGGAAAGATGAGGATCGTCCGAGCCGGCTCGCCCTGGATCGGTTTGCCGCGGGCGAACTCAAAGGCCCAGAGCGCGCGGCGGTGCAACAGTACCTCTCGAAACACCCCGATGCGATGGCGCATTTGGAGGATCTGAAGCAGGCGAGAGGCCAGGTTCCCGGCTTGAATATCGCAGCGCTTCGCGAGCGAGCGGGGGTGCCCGAGCCCGCCAAGTCGGCGTTGGTGGTGCACCCCGACGACGAGGCCACCATCACCGAGGGCACCCTCGATGAAACCACGGAAGAAGTGCTGCATTCCGTGGACGACGACCTTGAGGAGATCGATCTCGATACCACCGGCGCCGATCTACCGGCCGCGAAGGTCGAGTTTATCGGAACAGGCCGTTCCTCTCCGCCCCGCCGCTCCGAACCGCCGCCCCCCGTACGAGCCGCAACCCCAGGTGGAACGCCCCGTCGCACGACCCCGGCGGCCCCGGTGCGCAGCACAGCGCCACCGTCCAATTGGCGTTCGGAAGGCAAGGCAAAGCCGCCCCCCGTTCCCGAAAACCGACCTTGGTTGCTGTGGTTGTTGATGGGGAGCATGGCAGCCGTCGTGTTCGTGACGGTCATGATGCAGCCCCCCGCGACCACGCGGTTCAAGGGGGAGCCCACATTGCAGGTGTTCTCCCTCGAGAATGACGTTTTAACGCCTTACGAAGGGGCTCGTCTGGGTGCCGGCGACGTGATCGGATTTCAGGTGTCGAGTTCGGCCAACTCGGTGGTGATTTACTCGGTCGACGGCAACGGCAATTTTACCCTCTTCTACCCAGAGAAAGGGGACTCGCAGCCACTCGTCGGCGGGGTCGGAGAAGCCCTGCCCGGGACGGTCACGCTCGATAGTGCAATGGGACCGGAGATTTTTGTGGCATTCTTCAATGTGTCGGTCACCGAGGCCCGGCGTGCGTTGGATGTCTTGCACGAAAAAGGTGGGAACCAAGCGATCATCGACTATGCGGACAAGGTACCCGAGGTCGCTCAGGTCCAGGTTCAGCGCAAATGATCCGTTGGTGCCTCGCCTTCTGGCTGCTGGCGATGGCCAGCCCAGCATGGGCGGGCACCGTTCGGTTTGGCGTATTTGCAGGCAATGACAGTGGAAAGGACGGGCAGGTCGAACTTAAGTTTGCGACGTCTGACGCCAGAAAAATGCGGGATCTCTTCGTGAGTTGGGGCCAAATCCGCACCGACCACGCACATCTGCTGCAGGATCAATCCCGCTCGAAGCTGTTTTTGTCGCTGGCATCCGTAAAAAAGAGCATAGACGAAGAAAAGGCTGCCGGAAACCGCACCGAATTGGTGTTTTACTATTCAGGGCATGGCGACGAAAAGGGACTTCAACTGGGCAGCAGTCTCGTTTCGCATGACGATCTTCGTCAATGGCTTGAGGCCACCGGTGCCGACTTTCGAATCGCCTTCCTGGACGCGTGCCGTTCCGGAGCCGCCATTCGCTCCAAAGGCGGTGTGCGAGGGCCTTCCTACGCGTTCGTGCTCGGCCTCGATCAGGTGGAGGGCACCGCGATCGTCACCTCCAGCGCGGCCGCCGAATATGCCCAAGAATCCGATGAAATTGGAGGCGGGTTCTTCACGCACTATCTCCACACGGCGTTGCTTGGGGCGGCGGACGCCAACACCGATGGCGAGGTCACGCTGTCGGAGACTTATGCATGGGTCCACTCCGAAACGGCGTTTGAAAGTCGAAACACCGCCGGCACTCAAACCCCCTCCTTCGAATTTGAACTGTCGGGTTCCGGAGAATTCGCCCTTACCCGCCTCGAAAAAGAATCCGCTTCGATCCGATTTCCCGGAGGGATCGACGGAACCCTTTCCGTTTGGGACGAGGAGCGCAAGCGTTATGTGGCGGAAGTCAACGGGACCCTCCCCACAAAAATTGCCGTTCGTCCTGGAGAATACTACGTTCACCGAAGAATGCCTGGATGGGTCGATGAGGCGGTGTACGCGATCGATGCTGGCGAAAACGCCCAGGTTGCGGAAGGCGATCTTTCAGCTCGACCCTACGAAGATACGGCTTCTCGGGGGGATTTAGCACGCCAGATCCGCCGCGCATCGATGCCCAACCTGAGCTTCCACCTGCTGGCGGGAGGGAGGGGGTTCGGCGCAAATTCAATCTACCAACGCCAATATTTGCCGGCACACGCCGTCTTCGGCGTCGAGTGGCGCCAGCGCACGCGCTATTTTCTGTACTGGGGGCTCGATGTCCTCGGAGGACAAGGAAAGGGAGAGCTCACCTTTGACGAGCTGGGCAGCGCCGACGTGTTGGTGTCCAGTTTTTCCGCCGCGGGCAATGTCGGATATTCGCCAAGTTTCAAGGTGTTCACCTTCGGAGTGGGCCTGCGCACCGAGTTGATCGTGTTTAGTCGTTCCTTCGTTCATATGGATGAACCTACACAAACCACCGTTGCGCCCGCACCGGGCGGCTCGCTGTGGGTGGGCTTCAAAGTCGGGCACTTCAGCGCAGATCTCTGCTTAAACGGGATGATTCTGCCGGTCCAATGGGACGAAAGTGGGTTCCCATCGTATGGCGAGTTTCTGCTTCGGGCAGGTTACCAGCTATGAACCTCATTCTTCTCGCCTTGGTGGGTTGCCGACATCCGATCACGAATGTGCTGTTCTACGAAGATGAAGAGTTTCTCAGCGCGCTTCCGGCGGAACAGCTGGAGATCGCCGACGCTCTGACGGATGCTGAGCCCGGCGCCTCGGCCGAATTCGAGATCTCCCGCCTCTCGGCCTTGGACCTAGAAAATCGCCTCGACCCACTCCGAGCCAGCTTTGCAGCCGTTCGCGCCGCCTCCCCCACCGAACGCAGCAGCGAAAGCCGAAGTTGGAACGACCTCACTGCCGCCTCCGAAACCGTGGACGGGGCACAGCTCTGGCATTTGCGCGCGGATATCGTCAAGGACGGTGACCAATTCACGTGGACGATCGAGGCCGCACCGGAAGCGGAGTCCGAATACGGGGTCGTGGTTTCAGGCGCTTCTACCTCCGAAGCAGGCCACCTCGTCTGGAACGGCGAAGTCGGCGCCACCCTGCTCGCCCCCGCCTTCGGTGACCTTGCCGTCGACTGGAGCGACACAGAAGCTGAGTTTGAAGCGCTCGATTCAGAGAGCCGACCCGAAGGACGCTGGCAACGCCTGGACGCGCACACCTTCACCTGGGAGGGTCCCACTGCCGTCAATTCTGAAACTTGGCCTGGTTTCTCCCAAATGCACCACGAAAGCGAAGGCGGCTGGATCGACGGCATCGTCCAGACCGGATCGGGAGAACAGGCGTTTCAAGCCTGCTGGGACGCCGGCGGCACCGCCATTTGGCAGGCTGGCTGGATCGCCAACAGCGGCAACCTCGAGGATTGCCCGGTCCCTCCTGAAGAATAAACTGGTACATCATTTTTTATTTGAAATGGCATTTTTTGATGTACCAGTTGAAGAGGCCCGTCAGAACCGGATCGTGGCCTCCTACAGCCCCATCGCGAAGGCTAGAGGCCGTGAGCCCTAGGAACGAAGCGAGCACCGCAGGGAAGCTGGCCTGTGGGCCGAAACGTCAGGCGCAGCTCGGCTCAGCGACGGAGTTCAGGGGTGCGGAGCGGAACAAGTGACAACGGGATCAGGGCCTTACAACGTCATCGCTGCGTTTCGAGGCCGTGAGCCCTAGGAACGAAGTGAGCACCGCAGGGAAGCTGGCCTGTAGGCCGCGACCGAGGCGCGGAACGAGTGACAACGGGATCATGGCCTCGAAACGCAGCGATCAGGTGCCGTACACGCGGTCGAGCCAAGTCGCGACCGTCCTCAACCGCACATCCACGAGGGTAAACGCGCCCTTCCCTGTCATCAGCCGAACGGCGGCCCCAAATACCGGCACCCTCGAATACGAAATCAGGCGCTCCCACTCAATGAAGTTGTCACCCTCCTTAAAACCCGCTGCAAAACCTCGGTCCGTCACGATGACCTGTTCCGTCCGATCCACACACAACCGCGCCACCACGGTAGCATCCGCGGGAACCACGTTCCCGAGCTCATCTCGGCTCGGACCACGATTCAATGTCAGATCGTCCCAGGACATGTTCTGCAAAGACGCTTCGATCTTATCCAGCGTTACCGGGCTTTCCACCCAGCCAATCAAGTCGTCCAGCACCGTCTCCAGGGCATCGGTCGGCAACCCCAATCCGGCGGCCAATTCGACCAACAACGACTTTTCGGAGGATTG
>SYKL01000469.1 GCA_005797785.1 Pseudomonadota bacterium
CATGAAATACAGGCTTCCATCCTTATCCATCAGCATTTCGATCGTGCCGGCGTTCACATACCCGGATCGCCTTATCGCTTCTGCGACCCTGGGAAGGATGCTTTCGCGTTCCGACGGAGAGAGACCCGGACTCGGCGCCTCCTCCAATACCTTCTGATGCCGGCGTTGCAGGCTGCATTCCCGTTCACCGAGCACCAACGCATTGCCATAGTTGTCGCCGATCACCTGCACTTCGATGTGCCGACCGCCAACAATTCGGCGTTCCATGTACATCCTTCCGTCACCGAACGCCGCCACCGCCTCGGCGGAAGCGCTCTCGAATGCCGCAGCCACGTCTTCCCTGCGTTCTACCCCGCGCATTCCCCGACCACCGCCTCCGGCGACCGCCTTGAGCAACAGCGGATAACCGATGCGATCCGCCTCTTTTTCGGCGGCGGCCGCACTCTCGATCGCTCCCGGGCTGCCTGGAATCAACGGAAGTCCCAATGCGGCCATGGTTTTGCGCGCGATCGCTTTGTCGCCCATCGCCTTGAGGTGTTTGGGGGCGGGGCCGATGAAGGTCACCCCGGCGGCCGCGCACCGCACGGCAAAACGGTCGTTTTCCGCCAAAAATCCCCAGCCCGGATGAACCGCCGCGCAACCAAATTGGCGCGCTACCTCGAGCAATGCATCTTGATCGAGGTAGGAAGCGGCGGCTCGCGCAGATCCGATGGTCACCACATGGGTGGCTTCCGCCAACCAGGCCTGGCTGCGGTCCACGTCCGATGCGACAACTACGGTTTCGACGCCCATCTTTTTGCAGGTGCGGACCACGCGGGCCGCGACCTCCCCGCGGTTGGCGATCAGGATCCGTCGAAACATCCAGCCTCCGAGACGGGCGGAGTGTAATGCCAAACGAAACGGGGGCCAATGGGGGATGGTAACGTTGATTTACCATCGGAAAAAGGCAGCTCTGGGCGCCTCCCCTTCGGGGCCGGCCCCCTCCGGGGTCGCACCTTCGTGCTCCGTTTTCGCTGCGCTCAAACCCGCTGCGCGGCCCTCCGCGCGCCTGGCGCGCCGGCCACCACCAACTGCAACACCCTTCTCGGAGGCTGAAGGTACACCGTGCACGCCGCCCATTCTGAGCACGTGCGCATGTCTACCTACCGCTCTGTCCATCTTATTGCGGTTTTTACGTATCTTATCGCAGGCTGCACGCCTGCCGAAACCCCCCAGGATACCGATTCCACACCGTGACCTGGGATTGTCCGGAATCCTAGGGTTTAGCTGTTCCACGCCGCTTTTCGAAGCCGCCGCACCGCCTCTTCCAGACCCGACTCCTCATGCGCCGCAAAGCCGAATCTCACCCACGGATGCGGCTTTCCATCGAAAGCGTACTGCCGCGCGATCCGGAAGTGCACACCAAGTTCGAGGCTTTTCTCGCGCCAGCGCTCCACATCGATCCCCGGTGCGTGAATCCACAAACCGATTCCGCCGGTCGGAAGCGTAAACTTCAACTCGTCGCCAAACTCAACCCGAAGCCGTTCGGCCAAAAACGCTCGTCGCCCCTCATACAACCGCCGCATTTTTCGGACATGGCGTTGGATCTCCCCTTCCTCCAACATTTCCGCGACCGCCCACTCCATCGGCGCATCCCCCTGCCGATCCGTCGCCCGGCGCAGCCGCGCCAACTGAGCGATAAAATCGGGATGCGCCGAGACAAATCCCATCCTCAATCCGGGCGCCAACACCTTCGACAGGGTGCCAAAGTAGATCACTTGACCCGTCGGATCATCGCTTGCCAACGGAAGGATTGGCATCCCTTGGTAGTGGAATTCATGATCATAGTCGTCCTCGAGTATCGGGATGCGGTGTTTCCGCGCAAACGCCAACAACTGCAACCGGCGCGGCGCACTCAACGAAACCGTGGTCGGATACTGATGGTGCGGCGTCACATAGATCGCAGCAAACTTCCCTTTTGAGGCTTCCAACACATCCACGCACAGGCCTTCCTCGTCAACCGGGAATGGAACTGGCTCCGCCCCCGCCAGCCGAAACGCCTGCCATGCCGGCGGATAACCGTACGCCTCCACCGCAACGCGATCTCCTGGTCGAAACAGCGTTCGTGCGACGAGGTCCATCCCGTGTTGGCTGCCCCGAGTCACGATGTAGCGCTCAGGATCCTGAACGAGGCCCCGGGTTTCCGACAGCCACTGCGAAAGCGCACCTCTCAGCCGAGGTTGGCCCGCAGGATCGGTATACGACAGCAAATGGCCGCGCCGATTCTGGAGCGCCCGCCGAAACGCCCGTGCGATCGCGTCCACTGGAATATTCTGCACATCCGGCATTCCCGGTCCCAAATCAAGCATTCCCGGCCCGCGAGGGGCGGTATCCCAAGAGTCCGGGATCGCCTCCCACGCGAAACCTTTCGTCTTCGCGGGTTTTCCCGCCTTGAAGTGGACCGGCAAGTGCTCGGAAATCCGGGTTCCTTGCCCAGGGGTCGTGAATACCCAACCTTCCGCCTCCAATTCCCGGTAGGCGGCGACAACGGTGTTCCGATGCACCCTCAACTGTTCGGCGAGTGATCGCGAACCCGGAAGCGCATCCCCGGCCTTGAACCGCCCTGCCCGCAGCCCATCGACCACGGCCTGTGCAATCCTGGCATATAAAGGGGTGTCTTCGCGATCGGAGATCGCCAATTGAACCTGCGTGCGAGCAACTGGTACATCATTTTTCATAAAACTGGAACTAATCGATGTACCACTTCCGGGCGACTCTGGGAGCGGAGGTTTCATGCTACCGCTGCTCACTGATCTCGAAAAGCGATGGGAAGAAGGCGACTTGGCCGCACCACTCGCCGTCGAACTCGCCCGCAAGGCCTACCCCCAGTGGCAGCCCGCTTTTCTCGCCGCTCCGCCGGGATTCCGCCTTCGTTGCCACTTGATCGATGACGACGCGGTGCGCGCCGGAAGGCTGTTGTCCCAGATCTACTGGAATGAAGGGATCCCGCTCGAAGAGATGGTTCGCGCACATCGACATTCCACCGCTTGGGTCGGCCTGGAGGACGCCAATGGCGAACTGGTAGGTTCGGCGCGGGCGATCTCCGACACGGCGAAATGGGCGTACATCTACGATGTCATGTTGATCGATCGGCTGCGAAAACAACGCCTCGGTGAGCCGTTGTTCGAATTGTTGTTGAACCATCCCGCACTTCGCCGGTGCCGGACCGTCCGTCTGGACACCAAAGACGCCGAGAACTTCTACCTCAAATTTGCGTTCGTTCGTACCGAATTGGGACCGCAGCGCCCCTGGCGCTCGATCAACCTCTCCCTGTATCGAAAGCCATTGCCGCACGCGCAACCGTCCCTATAGTTCCGCCTGGAGGTCTTGTTGTCGGCATCGCTCCCGGAACCCGCGCGCCCCGCTCACCCCGTCGTCAAATTCATCCGCCAGAGTTTTATTGCTGGACTGCTGGCGTTGTTGCCCCTGTTTATCACGGGCAAGGTGCTGTCGATCCTGTTCGAGCTGGTCGACAAGCCGCTCGGCGGCCGCCTAAATGCCCTGTTGTCGTACATTTACGGCAACGAAATCCGTATTCCTGGGTTGGGGTTGCTGTGCACGGTATTGATCGTGCTCGCCATCGGCTGGCTCACCCGAATGGTCTTTTTCAAGCAGATTTTGGAAGCGGTGGAAAACCTGATCGCTCGGGTCCCGGTGGTTAGTTCGCTTTACAACGCGAGCCGCCAGATCGTGGTGCCGTTCACCGACAAGCAAGTTCTTCCGTTTCAGGAGGTTTGCCTAGTCGAATACCCCATGGCAGGCCGGTATACCTTGGGCATGATCGCGCGGCACAAGGTGTCG
>SYKL01000470.1 GCA_005797785.1 Pseudomonadota bacterium
GACGACCGAGATCTTTCGACCCGGTGGGCAGCGGCAATAGCTCCACGAAATTCTTGCGCTCCGCCCGCTGTGCCAACCGATCCAGCACCAGCTGAAGTGAGTTTTCTAGGAACTCCGGAGAACAATGGCAGGCGAAGTCGTCGTACAGCAGCCGCATCAAGCCGCTCGCTTCTTCGATCGGCATGGTCGCTTGCCGTTCTTGGCCCAACCGGCGCACCAAGATCATGAAGGGGACCGGCCGGTTGCCGGTCGCTCGAATGACCTCTGGATCGCGAAAATCAGGCTGCAAATAGGGGAAATGCCGAGGGTTTACCACGTCGAATCCGCCGCGCCCATAGAACAGGATTCGCTGCCACGACAGCCGATCTTCCGGCGAAAAAAATTCCATTTCTGCGGCGAGATCCACCCGCATGCCGTAGTATTTTCCGGGGCTTCCGGGCATCGGAAGCTGGATTTTCCCTCGTTGGTGCAGCTCTCCCAGGTACTCGACCGTCAGCTCTAAAGGTGCGCTTCGAAGCCAGTAAGAGGCGACTGTGCCTCGCGCTTGTGGAAACATGTAGATGTGGGAAAGATACACCACACAAAGATCGGGGGTATAGGCCGGATTGACCATGATGCTGCCATCGCGCACGCCGCACAAGCGGCCCTTCTGATCCCGCGCCACGATGAGAAAGTATCGGATGAAACTTCCGGAAGCGGTGGGTTCGTAAGAGTCCTCCAGCAGGAACTGCCGGATCGCCTCTTCGCGCTCCATTTCGCCGTGTGGACCGAAAGCATCCCACAGCGCGCGATAGGCTTCGGCAAAACCGGGATCTTCTGGATGGAGGATTTCGCTGAACTCGAATTGTCGAGTTTCACGTTCGATCATCTCCATCACGTCTTGTTGATAGAGATCCTTCATGCACAAGCGGATGTTTCGGCTGCTCAACGGAGCTCCCCTCGCCATCATGCCAGAATGCATTGCGCTCGTGTAGGCTGCCCCGGAGGTTGTTCGATGTCATTCGATCCGCAGCGCGACTTGGACGACAACACATCGATGTGGGCGGAAACGGCAACGTTTCCTGAAGTTCTGCCGCCGTTGTCGGGAGAAATTCAAGCGGATGTGGTGATCATCGGTGCAGGATTTACAGGGATCTCTACCGCTTATCATTTGATTCGACGCCATCCAAACCTGAAAGTGGTGATCTTGGAGGCGCGCCGCGTTGGAAATGGTGCTTCCGGGCGGAATGGCGGGATGGCGCTCAATTGGATCAATGGGGTCGACGCGCGCGAGCCGGAGCGAACCCGGCGCGTGTTTTCGTTTACGCGCAGCGGGCTCGATTGGATCGATGAAGTCATCAAAGAACATGGTTTAAATGTACGTTACCGCCGCGAGGGGAGCCTGGAAGCGTACACCGAATCTCAGCGCGCGGAAGAGGCGCACAAGAAAGCTGAAAAGTTGGCGAGTTGGGGGATTCCGGTTCGCTATTTGACGGGGACGGAGCTTGAAAAACGGGTGCGCGCCGAGGGGGTATTGGGCGCGGTGGAGGACCCTACGGCTGGACGCTTACATGGGTTAGACCTACTGTTTGGTCTATTGCCGGTGATCTTGAAGCTGGGCGTGAGCGTGTACGAAAACAGCCCCGTGGTGCGCATTCAAGAGGGCAAAATTCATGAAGTGACCACCACCGGAGGGACGGTGCGCGCTCCCACCTTGGTGCTGGCGACCAATGGATACACGCCGAGGTTGGGCTACTTCAAACATGGGTTATTTCCAATGTTTTCGCACGTGGTGTCCACCGAGCCACTGCCGATGGAACGCTGGCGTGAGCTCGGCTGGGGCGAAACTGCAGGTTTTACGGATGATATGGACCGGATCGCGTACGGGAGCATGTCGTCGGATGGCCGGCTGTTGTTCGGGGGTGGAGGAAACTTGGCGTATTCCTACCTGTATGGCAGTCGGACCGCCTGGACCCATTCCGCCGAAGCTCAATACGCTTTCGTTCAATCCATCCTTCGAAAGTACTTTCCAGCGGCAAAAGATGTGAAAATTGCCCACCAGTGGACCGGCGCGCTCGGCATCACCATGAGCCGCGTCTGCAGCATGGGTGTGATCGGCGAACACAAAAATGTGCTTTACGCCGTGGGTTACAGTGGGCACGGGGTGGTGTTGGCCAACCTCGCCGGCAAAGTGCTCTGCGACTTCTACAGCGATCACCACGATCCTTGGCTGACGATGCCGTTTTACCAGCGTCCGTTGGGTGGAATCCCGGGGGAGCCGCTGCGTTGGATGGGGTACAAGATTTTCACGGCGTTTACCGGTCGATCACCGCGAAAGTACGAGGCCGACCGCTGATCGTCTTCAGGCAATCCACACCGACTTTGTCGCAGTAAACGCACGCATTCCCTCGATGCCCAACTCACGGCCCCAGCCGCTGGTCTTGGTGCCACCGAAGGGCATGCGCGGGTCCGAGCGGACCAGATCGTTGACGAAAACCGCTCCGCAGACCAATTTTGAGGCCATGGCTGCAGCGCGCTGGCGATCGGCGGTCCACACCGAGGCCCCCAGTCCAAACGGGCTCGCATTGGCCACTGCAACGGCCTCCTGCGCGTCCTGGACCACGCGCACCGCCGCGGCCGGCCCAAAGGTTTCCGCATCCCACACGGGCATCCCCGGCGCTGCATTGGCCACCAATGTGGCGGGGTACCACCAGCCGTCCCGCTGCGGGACCTCGCCGCCAAGCAGGCATTGCCCCCCTGCGGCGATGGAAGCGGCGACCTGAGCATGCAATTCGTCGCGGAGGTCGGCTCGCGCCATGGGGCCGAGCTCAGTCTCCGGCAACAGTGGGTCATCTTGTCGGGTGGCAGCCATTTTTGCGCGGAAACGATCGATGAACTCTTCGGCTCCTTTTTCGACGATGAACCTTTTGGCAGCGATGCAGCTCTGTCCATTGTTTTGCAGGCGAGCTTTGGAAGCGATCGTGGCAGCGGCCTCCAGATCCGCGTCCGCAAGAACGATAAACGGATCGCTGCCGCCGAGCTCCAAAACGGAAGGTTTGAGGTACTTTGCGCCCAGGGCGGCAACCGATTGGCCGGCGCGGGTGCTTCCGGTCAAAGTGATTGCCGCTATGCGTGAATCAGCGATCAAACCTTCGATCGCGGAAACCGGCGCGAACAAATTGACGATTAGCCCTGGGGGAAGCCCCGCTTCCGAGAAGATCTCGACGATGGCTTCCGCGCATTGTGGAACATTGGGAGCATGTTTCAACACGATCGCATTTCCGCTGGCGAGCGCTGAAGCTCCAAACCGGAACAATTGCCAGTACGGAAAATTCCAAGGCATGATCGCCAACACCGAACCCATGGGTTCGTGGCGAACAAAGCTCTGTTTGGCTTCGGTGGCGATGGACTGCGGCGCCAACCATTGCTCGGCATGGTCCGCCGCAAAATGGCATGCAAATGCGCATTTTTCGATCTCAGCTTTGGCCTGGGCGTAGGGTTTGCCCATCTCTTCGACCAGGATTCGCGCATCGTCGGCGGCCCGTTCTTTTAGTCGATCCCCGAGTTTTCTGAGAAAGGGTGTTCGCGCCGCCACGCCCAAATTGGACCACTCACGAAAAGCTGCGTCGCTCTGGGCTAACGCGGCGTCGACCTGCGCCGGCGTGGCTTCGGGGCGGGAGGTGATCAGCTGACCGTTGGCGGGATTGATGGCGCGAAAAGACGACATTCGGTTTCTCCGAGCAGGCTGCAATATACCGCGTGCTGGAGCGTAGGGGGGAAACCCACGGAGGTGTGATGGAAAACGTGACGAGCGAACAGCGAAACATTGCAGTAGTCGCGCATCTGGCCACTTTTGCCCACGCGATCGTTCCGTTCTCGGGGCTGGTGGTGCCGTTGTTCCTGATGTTCGCCCGCCCGAATGAGGAGTTCACGAAGCGACATGCTGCTGAGTCGCTGAACTTTAATCTTAGTTTTTTACTGTGGGTGTCGCTCGCCGCGGTGTCGATTCTAGGCTGGATCTTCCTTCCAGCGTTGTTGCTGATCGGACTGATTTGCCCCGTCGTTGCGGCGATTCAGGCGTCTCGTGGCAGTGGATACCAATATCCGCTGACGCTTCGCTTATTCAGCTAGAGCGGAGGGGCGTTTTAGAGAGGCTAGCCCTTGGCACCGTTCAAAAACAGGTGGCTCGCTGCGATGAGCACCTGTTCGAGTGGCGCGCCTGGCCGTCCGCACCAGGCCAACGCGGCAGCGAAGATGGTGAGAAGGTAGACATCGGCGAGGATCTCTGCGCCTAAATTGTCGGTGAGCTCATTTCGCTCGATCGCCAGTTGGAACCGGTTTGAAAGCGTCTTGCGAGCTGGCTCATCGAGATTTCCTGACCCAAGGCGCTTTAGGGCCACCAAGCCAACACCCAGGAACAACAACGGTTCCGACTGCCATCGATCGCCGATCGCTTTGGCGACCGTGCTCATAACGGTCGAAAGTGAAGCATCCAACGGAAGTAGATCAATACCGCGAATAAGGTCACCGTGGGCTTCAGTCAACAGCTCGGCGAGAACATCGTCTTTGGTGGGGAAGTGGAAATAGACCGTTCCTCTGCTAACGCCGGCCATCTGGGCGATGTCCTCGAAGCGCGTGGGCTCCACCCCGTCGCGACGGAATATTTCGACCGCCGATGAAAACACCCTTTGCCGGGTCTCTTCTCGCTGTCGGTCTCGTGCTGTGTGCCGTTGTTGCATCCCTGCCTCGATCCCATTTCGCTGACAGTTGTCAGTGAAACTCCCTTCCTCCCCAGTGTATCGCGCCCGGCGTGGTTAGTGCTCCCTGGACCGACATCTTTTTGTAACACCTGGGGTAGGCGGGCCGTCAGCGCGTCGCGCGCGACACGGGAACGCCACTCGCGATCGCTTGAAGAACGGCATACCAACGGATCATTCCTGGGGCAAACATCGGCTTTCCGCTGTTCATGAACGCAACCGAGAGCTCGCGCGCAGGATCGGCGTAGACGACCACGGCAGAAAGGCCGATATGTCCGAAGGCTTCGGGGGTTCCAAGCCCGAAAAGGCTGAACCGGTTGCCGCCCATCATGACACCGAGCCCGTACCGCATCGGCAATTGGTACGTTCGATCGATGCGTGTCGGCGTGACATCGGTCACCATTTCACGAACGGTCTCCTCTTTCAAGACGCGAACTCCGTCGAGTTCTCCGCCTGCCATCAACAGATCCATGAAACGCGCCATTTCTTGTGCGCTTCCGATGACATTCGCAGATGGAAGGATCGCGGTCATGAACTCCGCGCGGTTGCTGGCATCGATGGCGGAATGTAGGTCGAGACCGAGGTTTCGGCTCAAGAGGTGCGCGACCGCTCGCGGCATCGGGAGCCCGGTGACGGCGTGTTGAGCTACCTCCGGCAAAAGGTCCGATGCGACGCCGTAGGAGAGATGTTTGAAACCCAAGGGGGCCATCAGGCGCGACCGAAGTAAGCTTCGCAGGTCTTTTCCGGTGCGCCTTTCGACGATTTCTTGAAGCACAAACCCCGCCGTCAAAGCGTGGTAAGCCGTGACCTGACCGGGTGCAGAATCCGGTCGCATGGCGCAGATTCGGCCGATGTCGATCCCCCCTTGGCCCAACAGCTGCTCCAGATCGGTGATCTTGGGCATGTTGGGAATGCCGGCGGTGTGATTCAGTAAGTGCTGTATCTGTACTTGTGTTTTTCCATGTTGTCCGAACTCTGGAAGGTGATCGACGACTCGGTCGTGCAGCCCAAACACCCCGTCTTCGGCGAGGGCCATGACCAGGGTTCCAGTGACGATCTTACTGGCAGAAAAGAGGTTGAACAGGGTGTCTGGCGTGACGACGGCGCCGCTCGGTCCGCCTGGAGGATTGGTGGTGTGGCCTACCGTACGGTTCAGAACCACCCGTCCACGGTGACGGATGTGGAGTCCGATCGCGGGATGTAGGCCCGTTTGATAGAGTTTTCGTGTTGCCTCCCAAAAACGCTCGATGGGGAGGTCGGAAGGTTCTTCTGGGCCGACTCGCTCGACCTCCTGGATCGGATGCCATTCTACAAGTCGCTGCAACCCAAGCCGCCACCGGCCTTTTCTCTGAGTCATCGATCGTCCGTGGCCGTTGGGAGAGTCCGTGGGCGGCTTCAGGGTACCACCGGTGGGAGCGCTTGGACGAGAGGCGCGGACGTACGATTTTTTGGATCCAGTGATGCGGTTTGAGTTATGATCCATGCAAACCACCCCGTGGGGCCGTCGATGTCGTACTCGCTCAATTCCGAAGTCACGTCACGTGGAATTGGTATTGTTCAAGGTTCTGTTGCGAGCAATTTCCGCAAGTTGGCCTCTGGCAAGAGCATCAATGCCGCGGCGGACAATGCGGCGGGACTTGCCATCGCGGAGCAGTTGGAAGCCGAGCTTCGCGCGGATCGGCAAGCTTCGCGCAACGGCAACGACGGGATTTCGATGATTCAGGTGGCGGAAGGGGCTACCGCCGAAGTGACCAACATGTTGGGGCGGATGCGAGAGCTTACGGTGGCCGCTTCGTCCGACACTCTCAGCCAAGATCAGCGCGACAGCCTCAGCAAGGAATACACGCAGTTGCGGCAAGAGATCGATCGGATCTCCGAGACCACCAAGTTTAATGGCCGGTCGCTGTTTCAGGATCAGGATCTGGCTGTCCAGGTGGGTGCGAACGGTTCCAGCGAAAATCGGGTGGACTTGTCGTTTCAGGCGTTGAGCGCTGACTCCTTGGGTGTGGACAACATCGATTTTTCATCGGCAGACAGCGCCCGCGCAGGTTTGTCCAGCATCGAAACGGCGTTGAACAACACCAACGGCATGCGAGCTGGCTTTGGTGCGGCGCAAAATCGCTTCGAATCCGCGATTCGAAATTTGGCGACCAGCGACGAAAACAACTCTGCGGCGCTGTCCCGGATTCAGGACGCCGATTTCGCAGAGGTTACGGCGAATTTGACCCGCGATCAGATCTTGTTGCAGGCCAGCACCTCCGTATTTGCCCAGTCAAATGCGAACCGTGACGTGGCTTGGCGATTGTTGCAGCAGCGGTAACCAGAACTGCACGCGACGCGCACTCAACAATCGGATACGTTGGCGCTCGGCTCGCCGCAGGTGCTGCGTCGGAGGTTGGGGATGGGTCGTTTCTGGTTGGGGCTATCGTTGGCGTTGGTTGCCTCCTGTACGGCGGGCGACGAGGATATCGTATCGACGCCGATTTCGGAGCCGACGGTGATTTTCGACATTGAAGTTCCCGACGTCGACACCAATTTTCCGGATGTTCCGGGGGATACGGACGTTGTGGACACCGATACGGACGTTGTGGACACCGATACGGACGTTGTGGACACCGATACGGACGTTGTGGACAC
>SYKL01000471.1 GCA_005797785.1 Pseudomonadota bacterium
GTCGAGGGGCGACCCATGGCGTAGACAAAGGCGTCGGTGAGATCGTCTTTGGCCTGGTGCGCGACACCTTCGGCGTCGTTGGCGTACATCGTTCCGTTGATGACCGGGTTGTTCACGGCACAAGGGGCGTCATCGCTGGTGCAGGTGGCGGTCGGATACAGCCCCACGTGGCCGGTGATGGTGGTGGTGCCGCTCGAGCTCGAGTTGGTCAACCCGGCGCCGGCGACAACCGCGAAGTTCTCCAGGCTGTACAGGTCGACAGGGACCTCGAAAGGGGAGGTCCAGAACGTCCATACTTCATCGTGTGCGAGTGGATTTCCGGCGAGATCGGTGACGTCGTCCGTGATCCGAACCGTGTACTCCAACAGCTGATCGAGTTGCTCATCGGGATAGAATGCAGCCACCGAGCCCGACCGGGTGACGGTGCCGGGGATCAGGTTTGCACCCTGATGAACCGTGAACGTCGCCGTGGAGATGGTCGCCGGATCCATGGGTTCGCTGAAGGCCACGTTCATGACCGTGGTTACCGGCACGTCGAACGCTTCGTCCGCCGGGCTGATGTAGCTGACGACCGGGGCGCCATCGTCGATGTCCTCGCCGATCGTGAACGTCCAAACGTAATCTTCGTTGAGGGTGTTTCCGGCGAGATCGGCCGCTTGGTCGGTCACGGTCGCGGTGTACTCCAGGCCCGGCAACAAGTCGTCCTCGGGGTTGAAGATCGCGAGGGTGCCGGTTTGAACGATGGAACCTACGATTTCGGTCCCTCCCTGGTACAGGGTGAAGGTGTCGCTCGTGAAGGTGATCGGGTCCATCACTTCGCTGAAGGCGCACAAGATCGAGGAATTTGCGGTCACGCCCTCGGCGTTGTTTTCAGGGTTGGTGGCGGTGACCTGCGGCGCGATGGTGTCGATGCGGGTGCCGGTGGTGAACTCCCAGGTGAAGTCCTCGGAAAGCGCATTTCCGGCCAGATCGCGAACGTCAGTGGTGAGGGTGGCCGTATATTCCTGGTTTTGCTCCAGGTAGACGTGCGGCGAAAATAACGCCGTAATGCCGATGGAGGACACGACCGCTTCGACAGGCGTCGAGCCTTGGCGCAAGAAGAAGCTCTCGGAGGTGATCGTCGCGGCGTCGATTTGCTCGCTAAAGGTGACGCTGATCGGCGCATTGATGGCCACATCTTCGTCGCCGTCGGCGGGGGCGGTGGAACTCACCCGCGGGGCGGAGTGGTCAGTGTTCTGGGCGGGCTCATCCCATCCGACCACCTGTTCGCCGCAGGCGAACAGCAACGGAAGCGGGAACAACAGAGCTCCAAATCGGAGATTTTTCATGGGGTATCCTTGCTGGCGTTCGGGTTTGCGGGTGCAAGACCGAGTCGGTGCTCCGGACGGAGGCGACATGCAGGGCGCCAGTGCAACCGCCGTGCCATGGTCTGAAGCTCGTTCGCTGGCGGGCTTTGGGATGGAGGCCCCCGCGCACTCCATCAACCTGACCGGTTCACTCCATCATTTTGATGGAGTTTCGAACCAGCTGGCCTTTGGAAATACGCGGAAGGTGGCCTTTCCGCCGCCTTTGGGCAGGTCGACCCCGAGCGACAGCAAGCCATATTTGACCAGCAGGCGCCCTTGGTTGCCCGCCGGTTCGCGTACCAGGTGAAGGCGGAGGTTGTAGGGCCCAGCTTGAATCTCGCAGGGCTCAACGACCATTCGTTGGTTGGCGAGCACGATTTTCGCCGAGCCGCGGACGTCGTTGACGGAGAGGATGCCCGACGCCCAACGGGGGAGGGTTCCGCCGTCGGTGAAGATCGCGACGAGCGGATCGGTGCTTTGGCATTCCAGTTCCACCCGAACGTTGAGGTATTCCTCGGCGCCGACGGTGGCGGTCCCGGCGGCGAGGGAGGCGCGCGTCCACCAGTTTCGATCGCGTCCGAGCCGACTGCCGGCTTGTTGGCTGACAAAGTTCACCTGTGTCAGGCTTCCGGTGCTTCCTGACAGATCGTAGCGGCCGGTGGAGAGGTCGCCTTCTTCGAGGTGGGCATTCAACGCGAGGTTCGACTTGACGCTCACTTGGCCGAAGGTGGCTCCGAGTTCGGTGCCGGTAATGAACAGATCGCCCCGAGCGAGCTGATCTTCGGTGGACGCCTCAAGATGCCCGTGGATTTCTCCGCGGCCGCCCATGGCTTCAAAACCGATGTCGGTAGGAAGAAATCCGTTGTAAGAACGGAAATCGGAGATGTGCGACGGGGGAAGATCGAAAGTGAGCGCCACCGGGGAAGGCGGACGATCCAAGCCGAGGTTTTCGGTGTGGGCGGCGAGACGAAACCCGGCGCCCTGCACCAGAGGGGTCGGCCCGGCGTCGGTGTGGATGGTGTAGTTGAGGAAGTCGACCGTGAGTGCGCTTTCCACGTTGGGTTCGGTGCCGGTCACTGCAAACCGCACTTGGGCTTCGCCCGTGACCTCATTGCTCAAAAAACGAACGACCAACTCGGGGGAGTCGACCGACAACCGGCTTCCAGGCGTCAGCGATCCGTGGACGAGGGCGACGTCCAGATCCACGATCCCACTGCCGGTCAGCGAAAGCCACGGAGTTTGACCCAAATACCGGTCCAGAAACCGGAGATCTTGGCTGTCCGCCGTGAGCACGGCGGTGGCATTCAAGTCGTGGAAGCGGGCGGACCCATAATCGGGATGTTTCTCCAGGTTTTCGACATCGAGACGGATCGTTCCCACCACGTGGGCAAACATCGGATCGGATCCAAGCCGAATCGCGAGGTCTTCGGCTTCCACTGTGACGTGGGAGGTTGCCAACCGGCGATCGAGCACCAGATCCCCGCTCACAACCCCCGCTCCGGAGAGGTGAACCGGCCCAAGGGCGATCTCCCGAAGGTCGGTCACGACAAGATCGTCGAGGATGACGGTTAAAGGGTCCTTCGCTCGGGATAGATTCGGATCGCCCTCGGTGGAGTACCGGAACGTGAGCCCGTTGCCGCGGAGGCTGGTCGCGTGAAAACGGCGATCTGAGGCAATCTCCATGACCCGGATGTTTCCTGAGGCCTGCTCGGCGATCAGTTCCCAGGTGTCGAGGGCGCTGAATTGTTGAATGTGCAGGTTTCGAACGTGCACCCAGCCGGGCCAGATCATCCAAGCGTAGGTGTAGCGAACCTGCACCTTGGCGGGGTCCAGCGTCCGAAACACGATCGGGAGTCCGACGTTGAGGAAGCCGTTGACGAGGATCAACAGGACAAAAGGGGCGACGGCCCAAGCGATGAGAATGCGTTTGAGCGAGGATCGCGTGGACTTGAGCATGCGATCCCTCGGGTATGTCGTACACAATCTCTCCGTAGCACGATTCCAGGAAGGTGCGGTGCTGTTCGCGGCGACAGGTTACCCGCCGTGAGGAGAGCGTATGGGATTGAGAGGGCGGGCATTGGGGTGGCTGCTGGCGGGACGGGGGCTTCAAGGCCTGCTCCTAGGCGGCGCTCTCTGGCTTCAAACGTGGGAGTCGGAAGCGTCCATCCTTCTCGCCGCGCTCGCGGGCCTGGCCTATGTGGTGCGGTCTGGGCTGGCGCTCGGTTTAGTCCTGCCCGCGAAAGCGGACGATCGCGATGCGCTGTTCCTGGATGGCTCGCGGCTCAACGCCGCTCGTCTGTGGCGCTTTCATCGGGCCGGGTATGCAGAGGCGTTCACCGTGGGAGGGGTGGGTCTGAAGGGAGGAGTATGGCTGGCGTTGGTAGCGGTGATTGTGGAAGCCGCGGTGTTCCTGATTGCGCTGGCCTCCTTGCAAGCCCACCGGATCGAGTCGGATCTGTATGAACGTCGGGGGCAGGCCGTGCTGGCGCGGCTCGCTTCCACTGCCACCCGGCAAAATGCGCCGCAACGGGCGGCGGCCCACCTGCTGTTGGGCGATGCGGACGCGGCGGCGCAAGCGCTGCTCCCCTTTGTGGGCGAAGATCATGCGTTACGTAGAATGTACGCTGGGATTCGGCTCGGGCAAGGGGATCTGGAGCCGGCGCGCCAACTCGCGGCGGAGCCACGTCCCGCGGCCTTCTATGCGGGGATTCAGGTCGATCTGGTGTTGGCGCGGCTCGCGATCGCCGAGGGTCGCGCTGCGGAAGTGGTTCAGCGCTCGGCAGAATGGCGCGCGATCGCCGATCGATCTCCGGGCGACCACCACGATGCGATCGCGTTGGTGCTGGCGGCGGCCCACCGGCGGGCGGGGGATGAAGCGGGGGCCTCGGGTTGGTTGGGGAGCCTGCGCCGGCCCCTGGAGTTTCACCGCCACCTCGCGGAGGTTTCTCCTGCGGAATGGGCCGATCTGGTAGCGGTCGGGCAGACGCCGATCGCCGCGCGATCTCCCGCAGGCCTGACCAACCCTTTCCAGGCACCGGAGG
Source organism: Pseudomonadota bacterium (assembly GCA_005797785.1). Classification (GTDB taxonomy): domain Bacteria; phylum Myxococcota_A; class UBA796; order UBA796; genus SYKL01. The sequence goes on from SYKL01000471.1 coordinate 4,388, forward strand.
TTCCCGTTCAAGCGGCGCTGGGATCGCGCGCGTTGACCGGTGCCGAACCCACCCCGTTGTTGTCGCTGGGGCCGCGCCGGAGCGGCGTTCGGGGGTGGGTGGTGGTGGCCGCGTTGATGGTGTTGGCGGCGGCGGGAGCGCTGTTGGTGGTGCTCGCTGCCACGCTGGAGGGGTGGTCGTTGGCGTGGATGGCCTTGCCGGGGCTCGCGGCCGCATCCGGGGGGATGCTGCTGTGACCTTGCATCGGTTTGACGTACCAGTCCGTTAGGCAGCCTTTTCAAGTTGTTGTTGGAAACGGTATTCGCACTTGTTCGGGCTGAAATATCCGTTTGAACTGTGCAAACGGACGGGATTGTAGAATTTGTGGATGTA
>SYKL01000053.1 GCA_005797785.1 Pseudomonadota bacterium
ACCGGGCGCTTCGGTCGCGGTACGCCTGCAGCTGTTCGATCAGATCGGTCAACAACAGCGAAACCCAGGTGTATCCCTGCGGTTCCAGATCTTCGGCGATCTGCTGGATGCGCGCACTCACGGCCGGCCCGAGGTGGGCCACCCCTTCGTGCAGGATCAATGCGATCACCGCGCGGGTCGCCGCCAATGGATCCGAGTCGCCGCCTGCCTCCTCCAGCGAAACGGTGATCACCTCCCGATCGGGGAACTTCCGGTTCGCCTCGATGAACGCCCATACGCCGAGGGCGACATGTTCGCAGCCGGTCTTGCGTTCGCAGTCACAGCGAGCGTAATTCAACGCGTCCGGCACCAAAAACGTGATCGTGCACGTCGCCAGCCGAACTTGGGGAGGGGACTTTCCATCCGAACGGCGCACTTCGGCGATCATCCCTCGGCGGCGGTCCAATCGCGCGCGTTCGAACGTCCGTTTGCCGAGCGCATCCAACAGGGTGGCGTCGGTGACGGTTCCTGGATCCCAGTTTACAGAGACTTCTTCCGCTTCCTGCGCGGTTTCCGCCGCCCCGCGCACCCAAGCCCCGTACGCGAGGGCTACCGCCACCCGATGCCGGCACACCGTCGGCGATCCACAGGTGCAAGGGGCATCCCCGAGAGCGACCTCTGGAGGGAGTTTTGCCTCAATACCATCCGGGAACACGCCAGTGACCACGCCGTCTTTCTCGGACAGGGTGGGGCCGCTTCCCGCTTCGATCTCGCGCAACGCGCGCTTGACGAGCCCCATGTTCGAGAGCGAAGCGACGGCCTCCGGGCTCAACGCGGCGAGATCGGCCCTCACGAAGCCACCTTGCTGGCGATGAAATTGGCGAGCTCGCCGGGGGTCATGGCACCCACGTGCGCGCCCACATTCACCAGCCGTTGCGCCATGTCGCGGTCGTACGCCGGAACTCCTTCGGGGTCGAGCGCCGCTAGCCCGAGCACGACCACCCCGGAATCGACAAGTTGCTTTACTTGTTGAACGAGGACGTCACCGGAAGCACCCTCGCAAAAGTCGGTGATCAACACCACGATCGACTTGCGGGGGTTTTCGACCAGTTCGGCGCCATACCGCACGGCTTTGCCGATGTCGGTGCCGCCGCCGAGTTGAACTTTCATCAGCACTTCCACCGGATCGGTGCAATCCTCGGTGAGGTCGACCACCTCGGTGTCGAAGATCACCAAGTGCGTGCGAATCGAGGGTAAACCCCATAAACACGCCGCGGTCACCGCCGCATGGATCACCGACGGGATCATGCTCCCGCTTTCGTCCACCAGCAGGATCACCTGCCATTTGTCGGTATGGCGCTTGGTTCGCGCCATAAAAATCGGCCGTTCGATGAACAACTGGCGCTTGATCGGGTCATAATGCGCGAGGTTTCGGCGCAGAGTGGCCTTGGCATCGAGGTTGTTGGCGCTCTTAAACAGCGAGCGTCGGCGTCGATCCCGGGTCCCAGAAAACGAAACCCGGATTTCCTTCGCGAATTTCTCCATTAGCTGTTGAACGACCTTGGCAACCAACTCCCGCGCCAACGCCAACACCTCCTCGTTCATCAGGTGTTTGGTCCTCAAAACGGCTTGCAGCAAAGTCGGATTCGGTTCCGCCCTTTTGAGAACCTCGGGATGGGTGACCACCTCCTGGATTTGGTATTTTTCAACCGCATCCTTTTCCAGACGCTCGATGGTCTCCTTCGGAAACAGCCGGTGAACCTTATCGATCCAGTCGGGGATCGTTAGATTGGAGGGACCCAGCGAACCCTGCCGGTTGGCGGTCTCTCGCTCGGCGAACCCCGGATCCCGGTCGTACAACCAGGACAGTGCGTCGTCCATCCCCTGGTGGGTGGCATCGAGACTGCCAAGGCTCGGCTGAGCGGCCTCGCCGAGCACCAACCGCCAACGCTGGGAAGTCATGGTTCACCCCACAATCCGAAGCGACGGCCGCGTTCGAGGGCGGCGTTTTCGGTGGCCTGGGTTTTCGCCAATGCGGCGGGATCGGCGGGGAGGGTAGCCCGCAACGCGTCCCCCTGCGCGGGCGACAGCCCCAAAACGCCGGCGATGATCCGCGCGAAGCGATCCTTTTCCTTCGGGGGAAACCAGGAAAATGCGTAACGGAGCCCGGGCAGTGCGATCAAGAAATCGTCGTCGGGATAGCCTGCGATCACCTGGTCCAGCAGCGTAGGGAGGGTTTCCACCCGGGAAAGCTCCTCCCGCGCTAACGCAAACAACCCGCTCAGAAAGTCGCCAAATTCGCCGGGGAGGGAGGCGGCGCGGATCGCCGCGAGCGTTTCTGGTTCTTGGACGGGACCCCAGGCGCCGGTCGACCACAAAAACCCGAGGCTTCCCCCTTTTTGCGCGGCAGGGGCGGCGGGATTTCCAGCAATTCGCTCAAAGGTGGGGACCGCTGCATCGCGGTTTTCGAGGGCGGAGGGGGCATATCGGAATACGTCGCGCATGGCGATCAGCGCATTGATCTCGGGGCCGCCGCAAATGCCCCCGGCGGCGGTCCCTTCCGATAGCCACAATCCGCGATCGAAGCCCAACGACAGCGCTTCGGCGACCGCGGTGCTGCCCCGATTTCCGAGCAGATCGTCGTACCGGTAAACTTCGAGCAGCGCTTTGAGCCCCGCCCCCAAGTCCGCCAACGAAGATTCCGCTTGCACCAACGGGATCAGCTGCGGCAACAGTTCATCGGCGAGGCCGGAAAGGCCGACCCACATGGCTTCGCCCAGCACCTTCACCAGCTGCGAAAATCCTGTTCCTTCGCCGACCAATCCTTGCAGTCGCCCTGCAGCCGCTGAGTAGGGATCGGGCCCATAGATCGACGCCTCGATCAACCGCGTCAGCCGCTCCGGATGGTCGGCGACCGTCCACACTTCGGTGCGAGCACCCTCGGTCGCCCAACTCGGGCCTTTGGAGCGCTGAAATCCAGGGATCTCCAACACCCTCAACGCATGCAGGAGCTGCGAGCGCGGCCGATCTTGGGGGAGCGTGAGCTTGAGTTCTGAAGGGCCGAGCGCAATCTTCGCCTGCCGCAGCGCCTCTTCGGTCGCTTCCACGATCGGCGGCTGCGGGGTGCGGGGATCGAGGCGCCCTTCGGTGTCACCGCAAAAGGCGCCCAAGATCGCGACCAAGGTGGGATCGGTTCGCGGGCGCAGCGGGCCGCGGTAGGTCCAGGGGAGGGGAGCATCGAGCGCATCTTTGACCAGGGCGGCCGCGAGCCCGTCCAACAGATCCCGGCGCAGCCGCACCGGGTGACCGCGCATTCTTCGCAGCGCTTCGGCCGATGCGGCCGCGGCGATCGCATCCGCCGGGGACACCTGCTGTTTTTTCGATCGCAGTGCGACGATAGCGCTCATCAACAGCTGATCTCCGGCCGCTTCGGCCCCGAGATCGAATACCGCCTGCTGGTACGCCGGGGAGGGCATGCCGGAGGCGTAGCCGGTGAGGCTGTCGAGACGGTGAAAGCGGTACGGGATCAGGTAGGATCCGCGGTGCAGATCGGGGGAAGGAAGAGTCGGAAACGGCGGAGTCCCTTCGGGAACGATCCCTTCCAACACCGGCGCGTGAAATCCGCCGCAGATCACGACAACGCTTTTACCTTGTCCGAGCGCCCATTTCACCGCTTCGGTCATGAATGCTTCGCGGTCGACATCCTCCCCGTCGGCCGGGGTATCCCCTCGGGTCTCCCGAAAGAACTCTTGCAAGGTGCGTTCGAGCTTGGTCGGAGCTTGCGGGATCTCAAACAGCTGATCCCACAGCGAGTCCATGTCTTCGAGGCCGAGTCGCGTGAGCAGAGCTTTGATTGCCAGATTCCAGCGATCGCGCCCTTTGGGTGGGGGGGCCGCGTCGAGATCTTCGGTGTCGGTGTCCCGATCGGTCTCGAGAGGAACGATCTCTGGATCGCGCTCCACACCGGGGTTTTCGTCCCCCGAAGCGCCTCCCTCGTCCCCATCCCCATCGAGACCCGGCGCTCCCCCGTCCAACCCCGCGTCGAGACGGGCGGCGTCCAGCGCTTTCGTCCACCGCACCCAGCTCGGGAGATCGAAAAACCGCACATCGGAACCGAGCTCACGCGCGACTTTGAGGCCAACCCATTCTGGCGAAAATTCGCATAGCGGAAACCAGGAGGCGCGGCGCTGCTCCCCGCTCAAAAACGAAAACACCGCCAACGGCAGCCGATGATCGAGGTGAAACTCCCCCAACCGTTCGTTCATGTCGGCGGGGCCCTCGATGAGCACGATCTCCGGCCGCTCCGTTCGCAACACGTGTTCGACCAGCCGCGCGCAGGCGGGGCTGTGGTGGCGAACGCCGATCACATGAAGGGAGGGAGGCAACGGCTATTTCTCCAGTACCTTCCGCGCGTCGAAGAACGCTTTCCAGTGCGCGCCCTTGCGTTTTGAGACGCGCTGCTCGAAATAGCGCTTCAATTTTACCCGATCCTCGGAATTGTCTTTCACCGCAGCGCCCACCAGGCACTCGACCACATCGGCGGGATTCGCCACATCCTGCCGCAAAAAGTGCGCGCGCACCCCGACTGAGATCGCCACCGAAACCGCTTCCGCCGTGGACATCGGCGTGCTCAGTCGATCGGTCGCGTCGCCGCTTTCGGTGAGTCCGGCCCGCAGTTCGCGGAAGGTGGTGACCAATACTTCGAGCACATCATCGGCGAGCGGCTCCGGGACGCCGGAATTCTTGAGCCAACGCTCGCTTTCCCGTTTGACCAGGGCGAGCTCGGTCTTGAGATCGTCGATCGGAAACACGGTTTCGAAGTTGAACCGGCGTTTGAGGGCGGCGCTCATTTCGTTGACACCGCGATCCCGGGTGTTCGCGGTCGCAATCAAATTGAACCCTTGGGTCGCGAACACCAGGCCGTCCTCGCCCGGAAGCTCCGGCACCGCCAACACCCGATCCGAGAGCACTGACAATAGCGTATCCTGGACTTCCAAGGGACAACGGGTGATCTCCTCAAATCGGCACAGCTGCCCGCGCTTCATTGCATGATACAATGGGGCTGGAACCAACGCTTTTGGGGTCGGCCCCTCCGCCAGCAGCAGCGCATAATTCCACGAGTAGCGGATCTGATCTTCGGTGGTGGCAGCGCTCCCCTGGATCGTCAGCGTGGAAGTTCCACAAATCGCTGCGGCCAGCAGCTCGGACAGCAACGATTTCGCGGTGCCGGGTTCGCCCACCAACATCAGGCCGCGGTTGGTGGCGAGCGTGACCAAACACCGAAGCGAGCTTTGACCGACGATCTTCGCGCGGATCCCCAGCTTCTCGTCGCCCATGATGAACGACCGAATCGCCTGCGGCGACAACCGCCACCCTGGAGGTTTGGGCCCGCGATCCTGGCGGGCCAAATTGGCGAGTTCTTCGGTGTACAGTTCTTCGGCGGGGGGGCGTTGGCGTTCGGTCATGTTCAACCTGGGACGATCGCGAAGAGATCGTTCGCGAACGTACGTAAACCAGGGCTAACACCAGCGCCGGTGAAAATCTGGTGCGGATCACAACTGGTAAAGGGGCTTTACCAATCCAACGTGGGTCCGAACCTCTTGAGCACGTCGCGGATCACTTCCCCTGCGGCACCGCGGGCACCGTCTGCAGGTATGCCCACAACCCTTGGAGCTCGGTGTCCGACATTTTGGCCGCGTACGGGGCCATTTTCGTCATCGGCTCCCGTAGCGCCGTCCCGTCGGGGCGCTTGCTTTCGCGCAGGGCAGCGACAAACTGCTCATACGTCCAACCCTGGATGCCTTCCGCGTGCGGGGTGATGTTGCGGGCGGGGGCCCAGTCCGGCGGCGCCCCGACGATCGGTCCACCCTCAAAGTTGGAGCGGTGGCAGCCGGTGCATACCTGTGCGGCGTGGGCGCCAAATTCGGCGGTCGCGGCGACCTCCGGAGGATCGACGGGATGCTCCACGGGGTGGGAGAGCACTTTGTCCGCTTCGATCTCCATTTCGCCGGTGGCGCACAGGACCACCAACAGGGGCCCCAGGGACACGGGAGGAACCTCGGCGTCCACGGGCGGCAGCGAACGAATGTATGCCACAATGTCGGAAAGTTCCCGGTCCGCCATGCCGACAAAATCGTCCGAGGGCATCAGCCCCGGGGTGCCGTCCGGCCGCACCCCATGGCGCACCATGCGATCCCAGTCGGCCATGGTGTATTCCAGGGTACGGCTACCTTTTCCGAGAGTGAGGTTGGGACCGAGCAGCTGGCCCACCAGGGGATCGTCCACCATCGTGCCGCCACCGAAATTGGCGCCGTGGCATTCGACACATACGAAGCGTGATTCCACCAGGTGTTGCCCGCGCGCAACGGCGCGTTCCATGGCGATGGCGTTGAGATCGACGCCTTCTAAATAATCGATCGGTGGAGCCTCGGGGGAGGGAGGAGGGTCCGCTGCTTTGCGCTCCTCGCGAAGCGCGGTGATTTCCGCTTCCGAGAGCGGAAAGGGCATCGGAATTTCGACCCGGTGGGTCTCGTACACCTTGGACAGCTTGATGTGGGTCGCGTACATCGCCCAGCCCGCAAAGGCGAGCGCCCCGAACACCAAGCTAAGTACTCCAATTCCAGCGATTTTTAGGGCTTTTTTCATCGATGGTCCGCACGGCGACTGTACCGGAAGCATGGGATCGGGTCAATATCGCAAAGCCGGATGATCGCGACTGGTAAAGGTCGTTTACTAAATCAACCCACGGACTTTTGGGGGGCGGATCTGTCGACGACCTAAGCCTTTGAATTGGCCGTCGGCCTGCGACCGCACGGGGCGCGTTTGACGATTCACGACACTTTCCGTACGCTCATTGAACCTATTTTTTGACGCGCTTTGCCGTTTGCCATCCTGGAGTACGAATGCGTCGTCAAAACGTGCTGATCGCCCTGTCCGCTGGATTGTGGTTTGTTGGATGCGGACCCACCGACTCGGGCGATACTTCCGAAACGGGTGATTCCAACGATACGATTGATACGGATGTGATCGATACCGACGTCATCGACACCGACGTGATCGATACCGACGTTGTCGACACCGATGTTCCGGACACGGACTTGGAATTCGGCGTGGTGAATGTGTCGGTGACCGATCCCTTTGGCGTTCCCCAAGCGGGAGTGGACGTTCAAATTGGGGAACTTTCGCTCACCACGGACATCGCCGGTCAGGTCGAATTTGCCCAAGTGATGGCTGGCGTCGATCTGGTGGCTTCGGCCGTGGTGACGGAGGCGCCGCCGGCTTTCGGTGAAGTCCGCGTCGAAGCCAATGAAACCGCATCGTTGCATTTGACGGTCCTGCTGCCGGTCCTGGAGTCGATGCCCTCGATTGAGGGCGGTGGTGCGACGGAAGTCGGTGGAGTGGGATTCAGCTTTCCACCCAATGCGATCGTCGATGCTGACGGAAATCCGGTGCAGGGCGACATCGAAGTGAGCGTCGCAGTGTTGGACGATCCGGCAGATCTGAGCGCTGCTCCGCCGCTTTCAGGCTCGGATGATGGCGAGGAATTTGTGCTGACCTCGGTGGGCGTGTTCGACGTTTCGCTGTTCCAAGGCGGCGAACCGTTGCAGACGAATGCGGGGATCGACTTCAGCATCGTGCTCGACGTTCCCGAAAACTCTCAAAACTTGGCGTTGTTCAGTTACGATGCGAACAGTGGAAACTGGGTCGAGGAAGGCCCGGTGGTGGTCAACGGCAACAAAGTCAGCGGCCGGTTTCCGCATTTCTCCTGGTATTCGATCGCAGAGAAAGTCGATCCGAATGCTCTGGCGTGCATTTCCGGATCGGTGGAAGACTTGGTAGGTGCGCCGTTGTCGGGGGCGTCGGTCAGTTCGTTGAGCGCGGACGGCAGTTTCTTGGCCACAGCCACCGCCGACGCCAACGGCGAATTCTGCCTGGAAGCGCTCCCTGACAGCGGCATGACCATCAAGGTTTTTGCAGAGCGTGATGGCCAGACGTTCTCGGGTGAGGAGTTGGTGGAAAGCCTGGATTCGGCGGGAACCTGCGATCCAGACGACGATGCCGATTGCATGAATGTGGGCACCATTGAAATCGGCGCGTCGGCGAGCGGGGACTCCGATGGCGATGGCTTTGCGCCTTCCGAGGGCGATTGCAACGACCAAAACCAGGACATCTACCCCGCCTCGCAGGAATGGTGCGGCGACGGCATCGACAACAATTGCGATGGCGTGATCGACGACAATTGCGGCACCGATGACGACGGCGACGGCGTATTGGGCGGGCCCGTGATCCCCGGTCAAGCGCACGATTGCGACGACTGGGATGCGGACATTCATCCGGGCGCATCGGAGGCGTGCGATGGCCGCGACAACGATTGCGACGGATACACCGACCTTCCGAGCTGTCCGACCGATGCCGATGGCGACGGCTGGGACGCGGTCAAGGATTGCGACGACACGGACTTCCTGACTTCACCGAGCGCCCAGGAATATTGCGGGGACAACGTCGACAACGACTGCGACGGATTCAAGGACGAGGGCTGCACGGTCGTTGGCGCGGACGCCGATGGCGATGGGTATGGTACCGAGGTCGATTGCGATGATTCGAATGCGGGTGTCTTTCCAGGTGCGGCCGAGAGCTGCGACACCAAGGACAACGATTGCGATCAGGACATCGACGAAGGCTGCGAAGATGGCGATTCGGATGGGGTTCCGGCGAATGCGGACTGCGATGACGACGATGCCGATGTGTCGCCCGCAGCGACGGATGTATGCAATGGAATCGATGACGACTGCGACAAAGTCATCGACAATGACTGTCCGGTCGACGCTGACGGGGACGGCTTCACCAATGTGCACGATTGCGTGGATGCGGATGCCGACGTAAACCCGGATGCGGACGAGGTTTGTGGCAACGAGGTCGATGACGACTGCAACGGGTTTGCGGACGATGGGTGTGGATCGGACAGCGACGGCGACGGTTGGGATTCGTTCACCGACTGCGATGACAATGATCCGAATCGTTTCCCCTATGCAGACGAATTGTGCGATGGCCAGGATCATGACTGCGATGGCTGGATTTACGAATCCGAATCTGTGGATGCATTGCATTTGTATGCAGACCAGGACGGCGATTTCTTTGGTGGCGATGTGCTGAAGTCGATGTGCGACTCGCAGCCGGGTTGGGTCGAGAATTCCGACGATTGCGATGACACCAATTCAGCAAACTATCCCTTCAACCAGGAAGTTTGCGGCGACTTCACCGACAATGATTGCGACTATGTGGTCGACGAAGGCTGCGGGGACGACACCGACGGCGATGGTTTGCCGGACTCCTATGAAACCGATGCAAACGGCGACGGTGCGGACGACGACACCGACGGGGATGGAGTTCCCAACTACCAAGACAAGGACGACGACAACGACGGCATTCCCACCGTTGCCGAAGTGGGCTGGTATTGGGATGCCGACGGGGATGGTGTTCCCAACCACCAAGATCTCGATTCCGACGATGACGGGGTTCCCGACAAGTTTGAAACGGACGCTTCCTCCAGCGTTCAGTGGGGATTGGTCGATAGCGACAGCGATGGTGTGCCGGACTTTGTCGACAACTACAGCGACTTGGACACGGATGGCGATGGGATCCGCGACGTCGAAGAAGACCTCGACAGCGATGGCGAGCTGAATTCCGACATCGATGGCGACGGCGTCGACAATGTGTACGACACCGACGATGATGGCGATGGAATCGGCACTGCGCAGGAGTGGTTGCACGGGTGGGATGTGGACGGCGATGGTGTTCCCAACCACCACGATCTCGATTCCGACGGCGACGGCCGCAGCGACAAGGGCGAGGGCCTGGACGATTCGGATGGCGATGGGACCCCGGATGCCTATGATCCGCTGAGCACCAAAGACTCGGATGGCGATGGACTTCTCGATACTCTAGAAGACGAAATCGACGTCAACGGTGACGGTATTCCGGATGCCGATGCCGACGAGGACGGCATTCCGAATTCGGCGGACACCGACGACGACGGCGACGGGATTCCGAGCTTCTACGAAGGGTTGTTTGGGTACGATCTCGATGGCGATGGCATCCCCAACCATCTGGACATTGACTCCGACAACGATGGCGTTCTCGACGAAGACGAGAGCATTTGGGACGACGCCGATGGCGATGGCCGCCCAGATTACGCGGATTCGGCGGACAGCGCGGAGTCCGACGGCGACAACCTGTTGGACAGCGTCGAAAAAGGCGATCTCGATCACGATGGTGAGTTGGACACCGATTCGGACGGCGACGGATTCCTGAATTGGGAAGACGAAGACGATGACGGCGACGGAATTCCCACCGTGGTGGAAACGTTGTCGTTCTACGGCTGGGATGCCGATCACGACAATGTCCCCAACCACCTCGATCTCGACTCCGATGACGATGGGGTTAGCGACGAAGACGAGGGGATCGAAGCGGATAGCGACGGTGATGGCCTCCCTGACTATGTCGACGATCACGAGGATGTGGACGACGATCAGGACGGCGTTCCCAACGATTGGGAGGATCTCGATCCGGCGTTCACCGATATCGACGGCGACGGCATTCCGAATGTGGACGACGAGGACGACGACGACGACGGGCACCTGACCTGGGATGAGGTGGCTTGGGGCTGGGATCTGGACCAGGATGGCATCCCCAACCACAACGATCTGGACTCCGACGGCGATCAAGTGCCTGACGAAGACGAGTCGATGACCGACGATGCCGATTCCGATGGCCTTCCGGACTATGCCGACGCTGAGGACAACCTCGACACCGACGGGGATGGTGTGGAAGATCAATGGGAGAAAAATGACCCGACGATGCCCGGTTTGCTCGACAGCGACGAAGATGGCGCACCGAATTTCTTGGACAGCGATGACGACGGCGACGGCATTCCAACCGCGGATGAGCTCGCTTGGGGGATCGACGCCGATTGGGATGGTTGGCCCAATTATCTAGACCTGGATTCCGATGGCGACGGGCATTCGGACGAGGACGAAGGTGTGGCCGACGACGATGGTGACAGCTGGCCGAACTTTATAGATGCGGAAGGTGACTGCGTCCTCGATGCGGATGGCGATGGGCACATCGGCGGGGACGATTGCGACGATACCGATCCGAGCGTGTACTGGGGCGCGCCCGAAATTCCAAATGACGGGATCGACCAGGATTGCGACTACGACGCCGACGGTGATGGCCACGCTGAGGACTGCGACGAATACGACAACACGGTTTACTATGGGGCGCCGGATTCGCTCGGAGACGGGATCGACCAAGATTGCGATGGGACCGATGGTTCCGCGCAGGACGATCTCGACGGGGACGGCCGTTGGGGCGACAAGGATTGCGATGAGTCGGATTCCGAGGTGTATGAAGGCGGCTGGGAAATCGCCGACGACGGCATCGATCAGGATTGCGATGGGGTTGACGCCGAAGATCTCGACGGCGACGGCTACGGCAGTGGGTTTTGGGATTGCGACGACAACGATCCCGAAATCTACCGTTGGGCTCCAGAAGTGATGGGCGACGGGATCGATCAAGACTGCAACGGCGAAGACCTGGCGGACGCGGACGGCGACGGCGTGTATGCGCTCGAGGATTGCAACGACAACGATGCCACCGTTTATCCCGGCGCGCAGGAGGTTCTCGACGACGGGATCGATCAGAATTGAGACGGTGTCGACGCGACCGACGCCGACGGGGACGGCTTCTACGGTTGGGAAGATTGCGACGATGCGGACCCCGACACCTACTGGGGGGCCGTCGATACCGGCGGCGATGGCATCGACCAAAACTGCGATGGCATCGATGGAAACGCCGATGGAGACGGCGACGGATGGTGGGGGACGGAGGATTGTGACGACGGCAACCCCGAGGTTCACCCGGGTGCCCCGGAAATTCCTGGCGACGGGATCGACCAGAACTGCAATGGCATTTGGGACGATGTAGGTGGAGAAGACCTGGATAATGACGGTTGGTTCGCGGGCGAGGACTGCGACGACCAAGACCCGAGCATCTTCCCCGGGGCCGACGAAATCGAGGGCGACGGCATTGATCAAAACTGCAATGGAAATGGGGACGAGGGCGGCGCCGCCGATCAGGACTTCGATGGTGACGGTTTCTTTAGCTTCGAGGATTGCAACGACAAAAATCCGAGCATCTTCCCCGGTGCACAGGAGATCGAAGGCGACGGCATCGATCAAAACTGCAACGGCATTGCGGACGACGGCGCCGCCGACGCGGACAATGATGGCGACGGCTTCTTGTACTTTGAAGATTGCAACGACAAAAATCCGAGCATCTTTCCGGGTGCACAGGAGATCGAAGGCGACGGCATCGATCAAAACTGCAACGGAAATGCGGACGAAGGCGGCGACGTCGACAATGATGGCGACGGCTTCTTCAACTTCGCAGATTGCAACGACAAAAATCCGAGCATTTACCCTGGTGCACAGGAGATCGAAGGGGACGGAATCGATCAAAACTGCAATGGAATTGCGGACGACGGCGGCGGCGCCGACGAAGATCTCGACGGTGACGGCCACATGGGTGCCGAGGATTGCGATGACGCCGATGCGCAGGTGCATCCCGGTGCCTCGGACACCCTGGGGGACGGCGTCGATCAGGACTGCGACGGCCTGGATGGTTCACCCAGTGACGACCTCGACGGCGACGGGTGGTGGGGCGGCGCGGACTGCGACGAATCGGACATCGAAATCTTCCAATACGCTTGGGAAACTGCCGCCGTTGGAATCGACCAGGATTGCGACGGCGTGGATTCCGAAGACTTGGATGGAGACAGCTACGGAAGCGGCCATTGGGATTGCGATGAAAGCGACCCCACCATCTACCGGGGCGCTCCTGAGGTGTTGAATGACGGCATCGACCAGGATTGCGACGGGGCCGATCTCGCCGATGCCGACGGCGACGGCTTTTACGGTGGTGAAGACTGCGACGACACCGACCCTTCCATTTATCAGGGTGCGCCGGAGATTCCCGACGATGGCATCGACCAGGATTGCGACGGCGTCGACGCGACCGATGCGGACGGGGATGGCTTCTACGGTTGGGAGGACTGCAATGATGAGGACCCCGACACCCATTGGGGGGCGCCGGACACGAA
>SYKL01000472.1 GCA_005797785.1 Pseudomonadota bacterium
GCGGTCGAAAACCCTGGCAAAAACAGCAGCCGAACGATCTCGGGATCGGTCATTTTAGCTGCTTGTTCGGGGGTGATCAGATTTCGTGAGATCGCTCGATTTCGTACGGCTTCGATGTTGACGCCGGCCCCGTCGTCGACCACCTGGATGACGACCTGGCCGCCTTCGTGGAACGCGCGAAGCAGGATCGTTCCTTCTTCGTCTTTGCCAAGTTGTCGGCGAATTTCTGGCTTCTCCAGGCCGTGATCGATGGAGTTGCGCAGGATGTGGGTGAGTGGATCCTTGATGGTCTCGGCGATGGTACGATCGAGCTCGGTTTCCGCACCCTCCATTTCCACGCGTGCGCGTTTGTCGCAGGCTTTGGCCACATCGCGCACCACGCGAGGGAGTTTGTTCCAGCTGGTGCCGATCGACTGCATTCGGCTCTTCATGATGCCTTCTTGCAGTTGTGTGGTGATCACGTTCAAGCGTTGAACGCCGTTCTGAAAGCTGGCATCTCCCTGGTGATTGGACTGCAAAATGCGGTTGCGGGCGAGCACCAACTCGCCCACCAAATCCATCAGGCCGTCGAGCAGGCCCACGTCCACGCGAACGGTGGTATCGCCAGCGACAGCGTGCCCCTTGTCTTCGTTATTGGAAGCGGCATTTTCCGGAGGAGCTGGGCGGCTCGGAATGGGTTCGGGCTTGGAAGCCGCCGGTGGGGGGGCGACGGGCGTTGGGGCTACGTATTGCGGAATGATCGGTGTCGGAGCCTGGTAAACCTCCTGAGGCGGGGCGGCTTGGACCACGGGTGGAACGTAGGGCGGAACCTCGACCGACTCCGTTGGCGCTTCGGGCTCCCATGCTTCCTGAGCGGGTTCCGGTGGGGGCCCGGAAGCATCGGATGCGCCCGGGCCAAATGGGCGGCCTTCGCTCGCAGCTTCGAGATCGGCGACCAGGCTGGTCCATGGCTCATCCCCGTCGGCGCCGGTTTGCTCGATCGAGGACAGCATGGCGCGAACGGCGTCGGACAGCGACAGAAGGAGGGTTCCCAGCTCGGAGTTGAGCACCATCTTCCCGTCGCGTAGCTTGGAAAGCAGGTTTTCGCCGGCATGCGCAACGCCTTCGAGCTTGGAATAGCCGAGGAACCCGCAAATGCCCTTGATCGAGTGGATGCCGCGAAAAATGCCCGCGATGCGATCGCTCTGAGTGGGATCCCGCTCCAGCGCGAGCAGATGCTGGTCCATCTGTTCGAGATTTTCGTTGCTTTCAACGAGGAAATCCTTGACGAGATCGTCCATATCGTCTGCAGACATGAGTCCACCTTTGAGAACACGCTAGACCAACTGGAGGGGGGGATGCTTGAACTTTTCCAAATGCGGGAAATAAAACCCGAATTATTATCGGTGGCGGTTGGCGGCGTGCGGAAAGGGGCGCGGTGCGGAGTTTCGCGTCGGAGCGCCGGCTACGGTTAGTGAGCCGTCTTTGACGTACCAACCCCACACAGGGAAGGGTGCGATGCCGCCGGTGACAAACATCGGATAGGCGAAGCCGTCCATTTCGACGGTTTCACCGAGGGAGATCCCGGCAGACGCGAGGTGGGTGTCGCCAAACCAAATGCCCGGGCTCTCGCGTAACCCGCTTTCGAAGAGGACCTCCCTCGACGTGTGGAAGGAGCGGATCTGGCGCGCGAGATCTGCGGCGTCGGGAGGGGCAATCTTGAGGGGCAGTGCGGGGCCCGTTTTAGGGATGAGCACGATCAAGCGAGAAAGGGCTTCGTCAGGCATCACATTGCAGCCCGGAAAGGTGCGCATGCGGACTTCGCCGAGTGTACCCACCAAAGGCCCGGTTCGGTGCGGCGGGGCGTCGGCCGTGAGCTTCAAGCCATCCACCTCGATCGGAGGATGGTGGATGGTTTTTTCGGGTTGGTTTGCTTTGTCGGCGCCTAACCAACGGCGTACGCGGTCCCACATGGTTGCTCCGCCGACAGTCTAGCGGGAGATCGGAGCTGGGATACACATTTGAGGGTCGATGCGCTGGGAATCAAGTTCGATCGCGAGAACATCGCCGCGGCGTAAGGTGTCCCAATGCGCATTTTCTGGGGAACGGTGGCGATCCAGGCGACCGATTTTTTTGGCGTCGCCGCCGCTGGGGAATTGCCCGCAGAAGATGAAGTCTAACCTACCTTTACTGACCAGGGGTTCGGATACGACGCGCACCCGCCCCGTGCGGGTGGCCCGGTCTTTGCGGAGGATCAGATAAGAAAAAGTGAGTCCCTCCCAACGTAAACCCGCCGCGCGCGCAATGGGTTCGAGCCAAGTGGGGAGGTCGATGGGCCGGTGTTCGTGGCACCAATCGTTGTCCCGCTGCAGCATGGGGCAGGCGTTCCGATGAAGGCATGGGGCGAAAGGAATTAGTTCCTGATGAACTAATTCATCGCGAAGGGCGTGCAATTGACGGGTGGGCGTCTTGAGGGCGGGCTCGACGATCACCAGGCTGCCGTCGGGGGCGAGGGTTTGGTCAAGGCTCCGGATCCAGGTGGCCAGGCGCTTGGAGCGTTCATCGCCGAGGATCCAGGGGTCAACCTCGCAAAGCACTTGCCCGAGCAAGATCAGGTCCCAGGGTCCGGGTTCGTTTGCGGTGGTGGCGTCGCCGGTGCTGGTTCGCACGGTGCAATGGGGTAAGTGCGCGAACAACGGAGGGATCAACGCGAGCGCGGTCGGGTCCATGTCGATCGCGAGCACGTCGATCGGGTGACGGCGGCCGCGTTCGCGCAAGGCCAGGATGACCCCGACGCTGGTTGCCCCAAGCCCACAGCCAAGATCGAGGATTCGAAGCGGACGATCGGGGAGATGTTCAAGAAGTTCTTGAATGGCGGCTGCGGACTTCGGCACGTCTCGCGGGAAGAAGAACCCCAGCCGCGCGCCGTGAACCGCGGGAGTGAGCGCGGGTGCGCGTTGGTGTTGGTTGTACGATCGGGAGAGCTCGGCGACCCCCGCAGAGAGTGCGGCCACCTGATCCGATCCCGGCCAACGACGTTCGAGAGCGAGGCGGTCGAGGTGGGCTTTCCAAGGAGTGTCGAGGGAAATCAGAGGTTTTTCCGGGCCAGACTGGCGCCGTCGTCGCCGACGGGATCAAAGGTGGGTTCGTAGGGGCTGGGTCGTGGCTTGCGGCCATCCGGATCGCTGGGCGCGTCGAACGAGCTGGGCGATGTCGGCGGGGGTGATCGCGCCTCGCGTGAGTGTACCACAGGGGCAAGAATAGTGGCCTGCGAGGCCGGTGTCTGCGATCAAGGGTTGGCCGCGGGCGCGGAGATCCTCGGCGGCTTCGCGAACGGTCACCCGAAGGTGGCCGTGGGGGTCGCGTCGCGAAACATCGGTGATTCGCCACGAGTAGGTCTCTTCTTCGATCCGGAGCAAGCGCCATCCTTTGGGTTGGGTGGGCACGTTCATGTCGGGAGGCCGATCGGACAGGAAACTCCGGTCCCGCCGATTCCACAGTAACCGTCGGGATTTTTGTCGAGGTACTGTTGGTGGTATTCTTCAGCAAAGTAGAAGGGGGGCGCGGGGAGGATCTCCGTGGTGATCGGACCGTATCCTGCGGCGGAAATCACCTGTTGGTAGGTGGCTTTGGAGGATTCGGCCAGGTCGCGCTGGGCGGTGGAAGTCCAGTAGATTCCCGAGCGGTATTGGGTGCCTTGATCGCCGCCCTGACGCATGCCTTGGGTGGGATCGTGGTTTTCCCAGAAC
>SYKL01000054.1 GCA_005797785.1 Pseudomonadota bacterium
CGCGGTGGACGTGACCGCGATCCGCCCCAATGGCCTCTCCGACACCTATTTCGGTGCCGTTCTGTACGTCGACCTGCCCGAAAGCACCGACGTCGGCGCAGAATCCGAGGATCGAAAAGCCTTCACTGACACGCCAGGGTGCTCCCACGTCGGCCTGCTGGGCGGCACCCCGCTCCTGCTGGCACTCGGCGCTCTGCTCCGGAGGCGACGATGAACGCCCGTGTTCTAGCAGCCTTTGGCCTGATCGGCTGTGCGCAGGAATACCACCTGGACGGAAGCACCACCGACGAAGCTCTACCCGAGGAAAGCCGGCCTCCGATGGCTATTCCCGGCGCAAGCACGAGGGTAGCGCGAGGGGTGCCTTTGACGCTCGACGGCACCGCTTCCTTCGATCCAGATTTCGCGGATTCGGACCTCGAATATTTTTGGGAGTTGGTTCCAGGCCAAGGCGGAAACCTTCAAATGGCCGACACCCCTCACCCGGTGTTCTGGTCCACCCAACCCGGCGTGTTTGAGGTGTCGCTCACCGTCACCGACATCGATGGTATTGCATCGGAAAATCCTGCCATCCAGACGATCGAGGTCACCCCGTGGCGCGACCTCGAAGTGGTCGCCACCTGGGATCGGGACGTCGACCTCGATGTGCACTTGATCGGCCCGGACGGCCAATACTATTCCGATTTGGATTGCTTTTTCGGCAACCCAAACCCTGAATGGGGAACCCCCGGCTACGCGGCCGACAATCCCACCCTCACCGAAGACGACGAATCCTCCGGCGGACCCGAGCGGATCCTTCTTGAGGAGCCCCCTCCAGGGTTATACGCGATTTTGGTCCAGTACTATAACGATCGGGGCACCCCCACCGCCGTGAGCCCTCACCTGGAGGTGTACACCGAGGGCCAGTCGCTCGCGCAAGTGACCGGTCCACCGTTGACTTCCGAAGGGCAGGTGTGGGTGGGCGCCTCGATCGATTGGCCAAGCGGAGAGCTGGTCCTGTCGTATGAATTGACCACGCACACCGCCCTCGGTGGCGATTCCTACAACGACTAGACCGCTGTAAATCGCAGTGGACAACCGCTCGATCGTCGGGCATACAGCGCGCGGCACCTCTGTGCCCCGCTGGAGCCTGTATGTTGTCGAAGTATGCCTTTGTTGCCGCTTCCGTCGCCACTTTTGCGAAGGCCTGTCCAGGCACGTCCTCCGAGGAAACCGAGCCACTGGACGCGATCAACCTGAATGTGGGCGCGAGTCCGGACATATCGGGAACCCCCACGGTGGGTTTCCGTTTCGATGAAGATGCAGGCGACACCCGTTTTTATGTACTTGAAACCACCACCAATGGCGCCCGCGTGGACGTCTGGTTTCTGATGCCGGACGGCAGCACCCTCCCTGGCACCTTCGACATGTTCGGATATGCCGCTTCGATGGTAGCAATTCGCGTCGACACCACTGACGGAAACACCTGGACGGTCGACAGCGGTGAAGCCTACTTCCCGTTCTGCATTCGCGCCGGCGAGCAGATCGACATCGAACTCTCGGATGTGTACCTCTACAATCCCGAGGCGGACCTTTCGGACACCATGGAAGGCACGCTCAAAGTCACCGTTCCCGACAATGCGGCCGCTAGGGAGTTTGAAGCGACCTACTGCCCATAGGCGCCGATAGTAAACCGGTTGACCAAATGAGCCCACCTCCTGCGAGGTGGGTTTCGTGCTTTTCGCCCCTTAGTCCCTAGAAACTCTTATGCCTACGCCTCGACACGAAGCGTTGCAGTGTGTTGCACGACCGCCCGCATAGGCGCGACTCGGCGCAGGTTTGGGTAAATGCACCCCACCGGAGGCGTCATGAGCCGCGAATTGGTAGACCTGCTGTACCTGAAATCCCTCCACACGCCGATCGCGCAACGCGAGCCGGCTGAACCGGAGCCCACTCTCCCCCCAAAGGTGTCGCCGAAGGAAGCGCCAAAGCTCCCTCCGAACCCCTACCCCGTCGATAGCTGGTAAAGTGCCTTACTAAGCTCACAGCCGGGGGAACAGATCCCCTCGTAAAATCGTCTGTTCTCGGCCGGGACCCACTGAAATCAGCTCAATGGGTACCCCCACCAGCGCTTGCAGGCGATCCACATACGCACGGCAGTTTTCGGGAAGGTCCTCCCAACGCCGACAGCCGGTGATGTCCTCCGTCCAGCCGGGAAACTCTTCATACACGGGCTCCGCATCCCCTAAAGAGACCGGAAAACCTCCGCGATAGGACACCGCAACCGGAATTCGCTCAAACCCAGAAAGCACGTCCAACTTCATCAGCGCCAAACGCGTCAGGCCGTTGATATCGGCCGAATGCCGCATCAGCGGTGCATCGAACCACCCGCAGCGCCGAGGCCGACCGGTGGTAGCCCCAAACTCTCGTCCAATCGTTCGCAGCTTTTCACCGATTTCCCCGGTTTCTTCCGTAGGAAACGGCCCGGACCCGACGCGGGTGGTGTACGCCTTGGCGATCCCGATCACTTCGTCGATCGCCGTCGGTCCAACGCCGGTTCCGGTGCAGGCCGAGCCGGCGATCGTATTGCTCGAGGTTACATAAGGGTAGGTTCCATGGTCCACATCCAGGAAGGCGCCTTGGGCACCCTCAAACAGGATGTTGCCACCACTGCGGCGAACCTGGTGCAAAAACGCGACCGTATCCGCCACAAACGGGCGCAATTTGTCGCCGAGGGCCGTGTATTCGGCGACCACGGCGTCCACATCCAGGGGCACCCCGTGGAACCACTCGACGATCATCCGGTTCTTTTCGGGAATCACCTCTTCCAGGCGCGCACGAAGCCGCTTCGGATCGAGCAGATCCGCGACTCGCACCCCCCGCCGACCGACCTTGTCTTCATATGTAGGCCCAATCCCGCGCCCGGTCGTCCCGATTTTCCAAGCTCCGGCGGCCACTTCCCGCAGGTTGTCCAGTGCGGTGTGGTAAGGCATGATCACATGCGCCTGGCCGCTGATCAACAATTGCCCCTCGCGAACCGCCACTCCCCTTTTGGCGAGGGTGTCCAGCTAGACCAACAACACTTTGGGGTCCACCACCACACCGTGGCCAATCACACACACGCAATCGGGGCGTAGAATGCCGGAAGGCAGGAGGTGTAGCACCACCTTTTCGCCATCGACGACCAGCGTATGGCCCGCGTTGTTGCCGCCCTGAAACCGCGCTACCGCCTTCATCCCCGGCGAAAGCACATCGACAACCTTGCCTTTGCCTTCGTCACCCCATTGGGTGCCCACCACGACGACGTTCGGCATCCGCCCTCCCTTGCGGTTTTAACCGATCCGCGGCGGTTGGGGGTGCTGGGGGCGCCGGCTCCGCCGTCGCCGCCCTCCAGGCTCGGCGGGACCCCCGCTCCGGAGCCCGCTTTCCGCCATGAAATCGACCAGGGAAACCTTCCTCCGACGGAAAGCGTTCTCCTCCGCGGCCCGCCTCGGTGCGGTGCACCCGCCCTGCGGGCGGCCTTTCGGTCGGCTCGCCCGTCGAGGAGACTGCGGCCCTGGTGGACCCGCGACCGCCAGACCGACATCGATTGGATCTGCCGCTCCGGCAAAGAAATCCGGGCGTTCGAAGCCAAATGACGTCGTTCCGAGCCGGTTGGGGTCGACGCATGGCGCCAACTGGTGGAACATGTCGGAAGAACGCCGTGGAACCAGTAGGTGAATTTGGGAATCGTCAGCGCCGTCGGGTTTTCTCTCGAACTTCAGCGGATCGCCCAGGCCGGCGAGGTTCGCCCATGGGGGCCGGAGGCGCTGTTCCGCGCTCCTGAAAAAATCTGCGTCTCACCAAGTGAAACATGAACCCTACCCGGCGCCAATTTGGCCAATGGCTCGGCGGCTCCCTCATCTGGACCGTCGCCTGCGGAAAGCACCCTTCTCCCGCTGAAACGGACACCTCCGCCGAGACCGATCCGGCCGACTCCGAGGCGGCCGACACCGACGAATCCGATCCTCCCGATTCGCCGCCCGATACCGGCGATGGTTGGCCAGAATACACCTGGGAAGGCGATCTCGGCCCCGAAGATACATTCAACTGCGGGGTCGCGTCCGGCGACCCCACCGAAAGTGCAATATTGCTCTGGACATTCGTCAATACGGAAGAAGCCACCGCTGCCGTATTCCTGGAAGTGGCCACCGATGAAGCCTTTGAACACCGTATTTTCGCCGGCGAGTTCGAGGTTTCTGCCGAGTCCGGCAACACCCTCACCGTCGACCAGACCGGGCTCAACGAAGACCAGCATTACTACTACCGTTTCTACGCCTTCGGCCGAATGTCCCCGACCGGCCGCACCAAGACGGCCGGTGCCCGCAGCTCACTCAAACTGGCGATCTGCTCGTGTAGCGCCTATGCATGGGGGTACTTCCATGCTTATCGCCTGATCGCCCAACGAACCGACCTTGACGCGGTCGTTCACCTCGGCGACTACATCTACGAGCACGCCATCGATGGATTTGGATATTCCTTCGGAAACTTCAGAGCCCCACTCCCTTTTGGTGAAACGCTCACCCTGTCCGACTACCGCTTACGGTACCGTACCCACCGCCTAGATCCGGATCTCCAGGAGCTGCATCGGCTGTTTCCGATGATTCACGTTTGGGACGACCACGAATTTGCAAACGGTCCGTACATTGGCGGGGCAAGCAACCACGATTCCAGCGAAGGAAGCTGGGAAGATCGCAAGGCCGCCGCCGTTCAAGCGTACACCGAATTTATGCCCACCCGACTCGGTACCGAAGGCCGGATCTTCCGCACCACCCGCTACGGGGATTTGGCCCAGTTGACCCTGGTGGATCGCCACCGACGCTTTTTGTTCCCCGCCGAAGGCGACGAAGGATACCTCGGCACCGAACAGGGAAATTGGCTCGACGGTGAAATCCAGGGCTGCACCAGCCGTTGGTTTCTGCTCGGCACCGGGTGCCGATTCGCACTCCGAACGCTCGCCGAACCCGAGGACGATCCTGCGATCTGGGACGCCGACTCCCGCAACCGGGTATTGGACGGGGTCGCCGCCCTCGATGGCACCGCACTCGCGGTACTGACGGGAGACGCACATCGGTTCGACGCTTTGGACGTGGTCCGCGACCCTTCGGGCTACGACCCAGAAACCGGTTCTGGAGCCGAGGCCGTGGAATGGTGCTGTGGAAGCATCACCTCACCCGGCGGCGCGGGTCCCATCGACGGTGTTCCGCAATACCGCTGGAGCGAAGCAAGCCATCGCGGGTATCTTCTGCTCGAGATTGATTCCGCTAGTATCGTGGCTTCTTTTTACGGATTTGCGGATCCGGGCAAAGAGGCGGTGGAACTCCCGTCCGAAGATCTCCGAAAGAGATATTCTGTCCCACACGATTCGCCGCACCTGATCGAGGTCGACTAGCGAGCCCGCACCCAAATCGGCACACTCAAACTCTCGTGGCCGAGGCCGAGTTGCAACGTGTATTTGCCGGGCTTCAGCCGGACTCCGTTCTCCGCATCCGGCAGACCGTTCACGCGGTACCACACTTGATCCAGCGCTCCGTCAAACGCAAACACCTCCGCCTTACCGGCCGGAATGGTCACATCAAAACCGGGTATCTCCACCGCCGCGCACATTTGGAGCGGACTCACGGCACTCCAGGTATTGCCCTTGGCGTCCGTGAGAGAAATCCCATACCAACTCCCACATCCGTTGGACGCACCAGGGTAATGATAAACCCAGTCCTCATCGCCGGTGTTGACCACGGTCATAGCGAGCGAACGTCCGTGGACATACCCCGACTCCGGCTCTTGAAGCTCCAATTTCGCGCCGTGCACGACCGAAATCTCTGGGATCGGCTCCTCCGCGCTTGCTGAGACCACCCCAAAGCCCACCAACAACATCCAGAATAAAGCCTTCATCCTCGCCCCCTTTGGCTCACGCCGCCGGTGCCCAGACACGAGGCAGCGAAAATCGTTCCCGGGAAAGGCCGAACGCCGTTCCTCCGATTCAGAATTACGGAGTATTCTCCGTACGATTTCACAAATGTCTAAGGATGTCGCATCTCGGCGAGCGGCAGGCGTACCTCAAACACGGCGCCACCATTATCACCGTTCTTCGCGGTCACTCGTCCGCCATGCGCTTCCACGAGGCCCCGCACAATCCAAAGACCGAGCCCGGAGCCCGAACGGGAGTCCGTCCCACGGACGTACCGTTCAAATACCTTTTCCACGATGTCGGGTGAGAGGCCACTGCCGTCGTCGGTCACCACCAGTCGGCCCTCGCCGCCTTCACTCAACACCCGAATGTGTACCATCGAACGCGCAAACTTGATCGCGTTGCCAACAAGGTTGGAGAAAATCTGCGCAC
>SYKL01000473.1 GCA_005797785.1 Pseudomonadota bacterium
GCATCGCCAACAGGGCTTGATTGGTAAAGCCCCTTGTCTTTGTGCCGTATTGCTCTCGGTATTTGTTGAGGAAATATTGGCCGAGAACCTCAATGTCCTCGCCTCTCTCCCGCAGGGGAGGGAGGTTGAGGGTGATTTCATTGAGCCGGTACAGCAGGTCTTCCCGGAAGCCGCCTTCCCGAATCAGCTCTTCCAAATTCTTGTTGGTAGCAGCCACCACGCGGATGTCCACGGGACGAGTCGAAATGTCGCCTACCCGCTCGATCACGCGTTCCTGTAACACGCGGAGCAGCTTGACCTGGAGGCTCATCGGCATTTCCCCGATTTCATCGAGGAATAAGGTACCTTGATGCGCCGCTTCCACCTTGCCGACCTTGTCTGTGACCGCGCCAGTGAAACTGCCTTTGCGATGCCCGAACAGCTCGCTTTCCAACAGGTTTTCCGGGATAGCGCCGCAGTTGATCGCGATGAACGGCTTGGCACGCCGAGGCGAAAGATTGTGCACCTCGCGCGCGACCAATTCCTTTCCGGTGCCTGTCTCGCCGAGGATAAGTACGGAAAGCTCGGTCGGGGAAACCCTGCGAACGACCTTGAACAGCGCCTTCATGGGAACGCAGGTGCCGATGATCTGCCCTTGGGATGCCTGTTGCAGTTGATCACGCAAATTGCGGTTGTCCAGCCGCAATTGGTTCAGCATCAGCGCGTGATAAACAATCAAAGACGCCTGCGAAGCGTAGATCTTGAGCAGGGTCAGATCCCGCTCGGTGAACAGATCGGCGATCGAGTCGTTGCCCAGGTAGATCACGCCGAGCATGTCGCCGCGGTAGATCAGCGGCACGCACATCACCGACGAAAGCTTCAAATCGACGACGGATTTGGCACGTCCAAACTTGGAATCGTGAAGAGCATCGGAAACGATGATCGGCTGCTGGGAGTCGACCACCTGCTGGATGATCGAGTCCGAAACCTTTGTCATATCGAGCTTTTCGTCTTCCACATTGTGCGAGGCCGCCAGATGGCGCTGACCGTCTTGAAACACAATCACAAAGCCCTTTTCCGCTTTGGTGAGTGCCATGAGGCCTTTCAACAAGTTTGAAAACAGCCGATTCGGGGCGGTGTCCCGCATCAACTCGTCAGAAAGCGAGACCAGCCGCTCCAAGACGTCGATCGACGGACCGGTCTGAGGGTTTTTCATCTCCTCGGTGGGTTCTCCCTCGGCATAGCTAAGGTTCCACGAGCCCAATACGATCTTGTCGCCGGCGGAGAGGGTGGCGGTGCGGAGCTTCTGACCGTTGATCACCAGATCGCCGGTGCCGGTGAGCGAGAACGTATAAGCGCTTCCTTTGCGGATGATGGACGCATGGCTCGCGCCCACGGCGGGGTCGTCCAACACCAGGTCGTTGCCCTGAGCCCGGCCGACGGTGGTGAGCGGCTTTCGGAGGACAAAATTCTTGATGGTCTTGTGGACAGTGTTTTCGCAGCGCAGCCAAGCCATGACGGCCTCCGACGCGACAACTTAAGCCGAAAACGTCAGAACTGCCAAGCGAGTTCGACGCCGGGCTGGCGGGGATCGGGGATCAACCCAATGGTCGGGATCTCGGGCAGCGGCTTCGCCCAATGGCGCCTGCCGTCGATCACTGAAACCGCCCACACCACGTAAAAACCAAAGGTGGCAGGCCATTGCACGCCGTACCGTTCTCGTTGGACCTTGGGGTACATCTCGTTGTATTCGGCGGGGGTCCACTCTTTGGATGTAAATGGGCCGCCGTTGATCACGGAAAGATGAACCAGGACGCCGATGGAGGTGGCGGCAAGTGTGCCCTGTAGGGTGGCATAGAGCGCACCGCGACCTTTTTGTCGCTGTCCGAACTGCGGGATGCCGAACGGCGCAAACCCCCAGGCAGGATATCGCGGTCGCCGCATCTTTTTGGCGCGTTCCGCCACCACTTGCTGCCGGACCAATTCAAAAACTCCGACCACATCCGGGAGGTGCTGGTAGGGGTTGATGGCCTGGTCCGGGTTCTTTTCGAGTACTTTACGAAACGTTGCCACGGCCAGTTCGTAGGACTCGAAAGTATCGAGGCTATATCGAATTTCACCGAGGTAAATCATCGCGTCGGCCGCGGCATCCGGGTCCACGGCCTCGCCGAGGGCAAGCCGCCGCTCCAAGACCTCCAACGACTTCAGTGCACCTTCGTGATCGCCCGATAAGTATTGCCGTTTGGCTTGGCCGAGGACATCGGCAAATGGGGCAAGGAAGGGCTCGGCAATCAGGTCCGGCCCAGTCCCCGCCTCTTCGGACGGGATGGGCTCGGGCAGCGGTTTCGCAGACGTAGGTGCATCGGGCGCAGTCATTTCTGGCGTTGGCCCGTCCGCCAACGCAAGGCTCCACGCCAGTAGACCAAGCGACGCCATCATCTTGGCCGGTGTAGCGCTTCAGTCTCGCCGGGTCAACTCCCTCGACCGGGAGGACAAGCGCGGTTATTCCCACGTTGCTGCACCAGGAGTACATATGCAGAACCTTGAGACCCAGGATTGGTGGCCGGAACTTCTCCGACACAAAGACACCCTATCTTTGAAACAGCTTGCCGAGCGTTTTGGTACAACCGCTGGCGCGATCAGCGCGGCGTTGCGGCGGGTTGGCGACGGCCGAAGCGTGCCGTCCAAGACGGACGACGACGATCTGCCTCCCGAAGCCGGTGCAGACGAAAGCGAGCCTCGACGCCGTGGATCGAAGGATGCTCTTTTGTTTGCATTGATGGGCAAGATGGGCACGGTACCCGACAATGAAATCGCCCGCGAGGCTGCGGTAAGCCTGCGCACGGTCGCGAGTTTTCGGGCGCGGCACCGAATCAGCGCCTATGACGGCCCTCGACGAAGGCATGCGCCTACTCCGGCCCCATCGGCTGGAAAAAGCGGCAATCAAGCGTGGTTGGTGAGCTTTCAGAATGGACAAGACCGGGTGGTATTGGCAGACTCCATTCAGAAAGTTGCGGAAACGGTCGGCCGTACCGCCGATGTGGTGAAGGTATCCCTCGTGGGGCCGTTGCTGTAATCGTCAACCCGGTTGACGATCGATGCTCAGGGGGCGAGGCTCAAGGAGAACTCGCCCTCACTGTTGGTGAGCGCCGACCCGATCCGCCGCCCGGAACCCCCGATGACGTCCACCACCGCGTACTCCGCCGGTTGCAGTTCGCCATCGGCGTCTGGGTAGAGCACCACGCCCTCCGTTTGAAATCCCGCCACAAAGGTGAGCACGGGGGTTTCGCCGAGATCGGGCCCGTAGGTGTACGTCATCGGCAGGTCGCGCCGATCCGCTGGTGGGGTCAGCAGAAATTCCATGGCGGTATTGGGCAGCGCCAGGACGAACTGGCCTGCGTCGTTGGTGGTCGTGGACCAACTCCGGCCCCCTGACGCGGTTTCCATGGCTACGACCAATGCTCCTGGGACGGGCGATCCGTCGGGGTCGGTGACGACACCGGTGGTGTCGGTCAAGTCCGCCAACACGGTTTCCGGCATTTCCACGAAGGAATCATCCACACTGACCGTGGTGGAGTAGCCCGAATAAGGGCTGTCGGCGTGTGGCAGAACTTCCACAGTGTATTCGCCGGGGAGGAGAAGCACATTCACGTTCCCGGAGCTGGAGCTATCCTCCAGCGTGAGGCTCGCCGTGTCGGCGTATCCCTCGAGGGACAGTGCTTGAAACCGCACAATCGCGTTGTCTATCCCGTCGCCGCTGCTGCCCTCCAAACGCAGTGCCACCGCCGAATACGTCAGATTGGCATACTGAAAATTCGCCTCGGCGCCGGTCTCCGTGAGCGTGAGCGGCTCGGAACGCAACACCGGAACGCGCCCAGAATCGGTGCCGTAACAGACCACCTGGTAGGTGCCCGGGTCGACTCGGACCGTGTAGGCGCCGGAATCGTCGGTTTGGGCCATACCGCTTGGAAGCCCCTGTGTGTCAAACGCCTGGACGAAAGCGCCGGCGAGCGGGCTCCCATCCGGGCGAAGCACCCGTCCCCACACGGGCAGCCCATATCCCAGATCGGTATCGATCGAATCGTCGCCTTCCACCTGCAAAGAGAGCCGTCGTGAGGGCATGGTTGGACTGGTGGACTGAAACAACAGGTCGTAAGCGCCGGGCGCGACTTGGAGCCCAAATTCGCCCGACTCGCCAACCACAGCGTTGGCGGACTGGATGCTGTTCCATTGCTCCAACGCCACCTGTAGGCCTGCCGCACTCGCTTGGTCGCCGGGAAGGGTGGCGTAGGTGGGGGTGATGTCGAAATAGGAGACCGTTCCTTCGATTCGAACCGTGGGTTCGAGGTGGAACTCTTGGAGAGCGCCGTCGAGGGAGCTCACCTGAAAGGTCTGGGGAACAAAGGCGCGATCGAGGCGCTGCGCCTCGGGAGGGGTCACATCAAAACGGTACCCGCCATCCAGGGAATCCAGACTTTCATCCCCGGTGGTGACCAGGTCCATGTCTTTCTCGCTCATGCAGCCGGCCAAGAGCACCAACACCCAGCAGAGACGGGTCATTGCTCCTCCACCTGAAGCGTCCATCGAACGGTCACATTCTGTTCGAGATCCGAAACCACGCACTCGAGCGTACGGCCGTCGAGGCTCGGATTCCATGGCAGATCGTACCCTGCCAACCAGAGGACGACGCCATCGTCGCGCTCTTCGCGAACCGGCTCCACCGGTGTTCCCGCGTAGCTGGTGGGCAATCCACCCCAGAAAAACTCCAGATCGTCGCCGTCTTGGTCCCATGCGACCAACACAATGCGTTCTTGTGTGCTCACCAGCGTCAGCGTGTTGCTGAGCGAGGTGGGAACTTCAATGTCCGGGGCGTGGTTCACGTCGGGCCTCTGAACGGGGGGGACGTACAGGCACCCCCCACCGGTCATAAAGCAAATGGCGTGCCAGACTATCGAAAGGCAGCTCCTGCGGTCCGAACCGTGGAGTCGTCCCCGTACCCGAAGCGCAGACCGCGACATTTCGATCACGGCGACTCGCAGGTCAGGGGGCGCGCGGTACCTTGAACCTCCAGAGTCCAATGCTTGCCGCCGCAACGCGCCTGAAGTTGGTGCGGATCGCCGGGACTCTGGATCTCCACGGCGCCGCCCAAGCCCGAAACTGCGCCGATCGACACGCCGTCTCGTAGGATTTCGCAGGTTTCGGCGCAGGATTTGTCGATTGGGATCACCAGCGGCCGAGCCCGCACGGGAACGCTGACCGTGTGCGTCTGGCCAGGGAGCACCGTAAATTCGACATTTTCATCGAGGATGTACGGGGAGCTGTACTTGCAGCGGTGTGTACCTGGCGAGATGTCCACGACATTGTTGGGTGGACGCGTCTTTCCGATGCGGTGTTTGTTGTCGCAGACCACTTCGGCCCACCCATCGCCGGTCACCTGAAAGGTCACCCGCGCGGGGCGCTGATCGTCTTCCGCGGGTGCAAGTGGCTGGATTACCGAGAGCTTTGGGGGCGCGGGGTCCGCTTTGTGGGGGCCGATTTCCAGTCGGCGCGCGGGGGCTGGCTCGGTCTTGAGAGGGGGGGGCTCGATCGCGGCGATCGGCATTTCGGGCGGGGGGAGGGGGAGCGGTTCCGGTGGAGGCTCCTCGGGGAGCGCCGCCTGTGCTTCCGTCATGCGGGCTTCTTGTTGGCTCGCAACGCCGAGCGTTATGGCCGCGGTCACCGCCAGTGCGCCGGCACCCAGCGCCCACCACCGCCGCGACGACGACGCCTGAGGCGGGTCGGGGGTGGGGTCGGTGTGCAGACCCTGCACGAGCGCCAGGACCTCAGCATTCTCCTCGTCGAAGGAGAGCAGACGGTTGAATTGTCGGAGTGCCGACAGCGCGTCACCGCTTTGCAGGTGGGCTTTGCCGCGTTCCAACAACACGCCATTCAACCACTGGTTGAGGCGCTGCTCGTACCCCTTCGGATCGTCAAGAAACTTTACTAATTGCCACTCGGGGAGTTCTGGAGAGAATCCGGTTTCTTCAAAACAGGCTTGCAAGGCTTCGGTGACATCTGCCGCGCGATTGAACCGCTGCTCGCGATCCGGCTGAAGCAGGCGCTCGATCACGTCCGCCAGCGCCGGGGAAACCGTGCCCGCAAGCTCGGTGACGGCTGGACGGTTGCCCTCGATGATGTTCTTGAGGATGACGCTGGGGTTGCTGCCGCCAAACGGAAGGTGGCCAGTGACCAACTGAAACAGCAGAGTGCCGAGCGAGAACAGATCTGAGCGCCCATCGAGATCGCCCTCGCGGGCCTGCTCTGGGCTCATGTAGGCTGGGGAACCGACCAAAGCGCCGGTCATGGTCACCTGGGATTCATCCAAGAATCGCGCAATTCCGAAGTCCATCAGTTTGACCACGCCGTCGGGCCGGACCATCACATTGTCGGGCTTCAGGTCGCGGTGCAAAACCCCACTCTGATGAGCATAATCCAAAGCTCGCGAGAGCGAAATCCCGATCTGGGCGGCGATTTCAGAGGGCATCCGGCCGACGCGAACGATCCAGTCTGTGAGGGTCAGTCCGTGCAAAAACTCAGTTACAATGTAGCATTCATCCGCTTCGTCGCCGGAGTAGTCGAAGATCTCCAGGATGTTTTCGTGGTGGAGGTGCTCGATCGTCCGAGCCTCGCGTGCGAACCGTTTGCGGTTGCGTTGGGAGGAGGAGAGGTGGGGATGCAGCACCTTGATCGCGACTTCGCGGGCAAGCGTGGTATGCCGGCCGCGGTAGACGGTGGCCATGCCACCCTCGCCGACCTTCTGCATCACCTCGTATTTGTCGAGGACAGTTCCGATCAACGACGCCCCGCACCCAGTGCGAACCACTATAACTGATGGCGATCGGATCGACGCCCTCAACCGTTCACAACTGGCTGACATCTCCCAATGGAATACCAAACCCACGGTCCTGGAAGATGCGTAGGATGGTAGCGGCGGTTTCCTCGACCGCCTTGTTGGTGACGTCGATCACCGGCCACGCCGGGTTGGTCCTGAACAGCCGTTGGGCGTGCTCCAGCTCTGCGAGAATGTAGTCCATATCTCCATAGTTGGTGTCGGACGGCATCCCCATCGAACGCAGCCGGCCACGTCGGATCGCTTGAAGGGCGTCGGGTTCGATCAGGAGGGCAAACACTTTGCGTTGGTCGATCGTGAACAATTCGGCAGGGGGAGTGGAATCGAGGTACAGGGGCACGTTGCCGACTTTGAAGCCTTTGTGGGCTAAGAACGTGGAAAGTGGCGTCTTACTGGTGCGGGAGACGCCGACCAGCACAATGTCGGCCTCGCGCAACATCCGAGGCTCTTTGCCATCATCCGCCTTAACTGTGAATTCTACGGCTTCAATGCGACGAAAGTAGGATTCGTCCGCCGCGCGAAACAGGTTGGGTACTCCAACCGGCGCTTCATTGAGGAAAGCCTCCAATTCCACGAGGAGCTCGCCGATCAGATCGATGTGTCGAACACCGAGATCTTTTGCGAGCCGTTTCGACAGCTCCCGCATGTCGTTGCGCACCAGCGTGGTAACGACCAACGCCTGATTTCGGGCGGCCCGACGAAGCAATGCGGTCAATTCGTCCATGCGGGTCACATGGCTGAATGTCCGCAGGTGAACCAAATGTCCGCTGAATTGCCGAAAAGCGGCGCGCACCACTTTTTCCGCGGTGTCGCCGGTGCCGTCGGAGACGATGTACACCGGTTGCGGAAGTTTCACCTGATCAGTTGCTGCACCGTCGTCAGATTCCGGCAACGCGATCCCCTTTGTGGCAAGGACGCGCTCAGCATACTCTAGCGGGCGCACCCCATGGAGGGACGATGGTGGATTCCTGGCTTGGCCCAGACCTGCTTGCGGCGGTTGGCCGTTCTCTTCCGGAGGATGTGTCGATCGCGGTGCGCTTGCGGGGGCCGGGCGGCGGGGAGTGGACGTTGCGTCGAGAGGATGCGCATACCCGGGTCACCGACGGCTCCGAGCCCACCGTAGATTGCATTTTGGAGTGCTCGGTTGCGGACTTTGGTTCACTGATTCGCGGTGAGCTCGACGGTCGCCAGGGTTTCTTCGACGGTCGACTGCGGATCCGCGGCGATGTCGGCTTGGCACTGGGCCTGGAAAGGGCACTTCGGACGACGCCTGTTCCTGTGCCGCGCCGGAGCACCAACGAGCGGTAGCGTGTGGTCAACCGGTTGACGATCTGGCTGAGATTCTGGGCGACTCGGCCTCGCCGTGCGGCTTCGGCCGACCGCGTGCTTTCGGGGTTCCGTCGCGGTGAACCGCGACCGCCTTTGGCGCCCTTTCGCCCGCTGTCGCGGATAATAAAGAACTTTACGATCTCCGACTACTCCGCGGCCGCAGCGCGAAGTTCGGCGAGCCAAGGGTCGTCTTCGCCTTCCAGTTCCTGGGAGGCGTCGCACAGAGCGATCCGATCTTCGTTGAAGATCTGCAGAATCCAGGTTTCTCCTTCTTGAACGCCGAGGGAACAGGAGGTGGACCGGTTGTCAAAAACCTGCATTTCGCCGAGACTGGCGGTTCCGGCGATCACCTCCTGCACATCGATGGTGACCCGCGTGTTGCCGCTGCATCCCGAGCGGGTGGAGGTCACATCGGCGACCACGATTGGATCGCCGCTCGCAATCGCCTCTTCAGCGGTGGTTGGCCTGCACGAGCAAGCCCAAGCGATCGAGGTGTACGCCGCTTGAAATGCGCAAAGCCCAAGGAAGACTCGGCCGATTGGTCCCATGGCAACTCCACGACGGGTTAGGCCCGTAGAATGGGAACTTCATACTGCAGGATCTGTTCGTCGTGCGTTACCAAAGTCAGATTCTCACACAACGCCTGTGCGACCATCATCCGATCGAAGGGGTCGCGGTGATGTGGCGGCAATAGCGTCGCTTTGCGGGTGTGATGAAACGTCACTGGCAATTCAAGAAATCCCGCAGACGCCACCCCATCTTCCACAGACTCAGGCAAACGGAGCTTTGCAAGCGCCTCCTTGAGACCCAGCTCCCACGCCGTGGCGGCGCTGACGTACACTTCGGCGGCGGAGCCGATGATGGCAACGAGCGTGTTGGACAGCCGGGGATCGGCCGATTTCCACCACAGAAACACGTGGCTGTCCAGGAGGAGTCTCACCGCTTCTCGTCGAGCAGCATCGCTGCGATCTCGGCATCGGCCGAATCAAAATCGGATGCGATCCAGAGGGTTTCCCACCCGCCCGGGCGACGCGCGATCGCGGGGGTGAGCGGCACAAGTCGAGCGAGGGGAGTGCCATTCCGGGCGATGATCACTTCTTCGCCCTCGCTGACGCGCTGCAACAGTTCTGAGAGGTGAGTCTTGGCCTCGTAGATGTTTACGGTAGTCATGAGGGGATTTTAGCGGGGTTGACCAAGTTGGTCAACCTGTTTCGAAGCGCAGCCGCGGCGACCCGAACATTGAGGAAAGGTCGGCGACCCACTATAAGTCTCGTTGAGCATCATTGGCGGAGCTCGCATGCTGTCCGACGTTCGAATCCTCGATCTCTCCCGCCTTCTCCCCGGACCCGCTTGCACCTGGTTTTTGGCGGGAATGGGCGCTCAGGTCGACCGGGTGGAATCCCTCGGAACCGGCGATCCAACCCGGTACATTCCTCCGTTCATCGACGGCGTCGGCGCCTTCTTCGCCGGAGTCAACGGTGGTAAGCGCAGTATCGCGCTCGATCTTCGGCATCCGTTTGCCATTACCGCGATCCATCGTTTGCTTTCCCGCTACGATGTGCTGGTGGAGGGGTTTAAGCCGGGAGTCATGGAGGCGATGGGTCTCGACCCACTGGCGTTGCGCGCCCAATTTCCGCGTCTGATCATCGCCCGCATTTCCGGGTACGGGCAGACGGGTCCTTGGAGGAATCTTCCCGGCCATGACATCAATTACGTCGGTCTGACCGGTGCCTTAGCGGCGAACATGCACACGGCAAATGGTCCGATGATTCCGTCAGTGCAGGTGGCCGATTTTGGCGCCGCGTGGGCTGCAGCTTCGGGAATTGCCGCCGCCTTGTATTCACGCGAAAAAACCGGTGAAGGGCGGATCTTGGACGTGTCGCTTGCAGAGTCTGCCTTGGCGTTCGTGGCGACGTATTTACCAGGTTGGACGCAAGAACAGAAGGATCCGACCCCAGGCGGGGAGATCTTGTCCGGCGGCGTGCCCCTGTATGGGGTGTATCGCTGTTTGGATGGGAAGTTCCTCACCGTCGGCGCTGTGGAACCAAAATTTCAAGCCGCGATCGCCGCCGAAACGGGCACGGTGGAACGGGAAGGGTTGGCGCGGATGTTCACCCAAAAGCCGCGCGACGAATGGGTTCGCCTGTTGGGTAAAGAATGCGTTGGTCCAGTATTGTCGGCGCAGGAGGTGGCGGAGCTGTCGCCCTTCCTGGAGCGCGGCGCACTGAAACGCGCGGGACAAGCGACCTTTGTCGTGCCACCCCTGTCGACTCGTTCGTTGGGACCCGCGCCGAAACTGGGAGAACATTCTGCTCAGGTAATGAGTGAAGCCGGGTTTTCGGATGATGAAGTCCGCGAACTTCGGCAGGCCGGTGCGCTCGGATGAGTGAACTCCACTTCGGCCCTATGGAGTTCGCCGCCTGTGGTGTTGCCGCGGCGATCATTGCGTACGTCGCCTGGTACCGATATTTTCGGGAGCTCGACTTCGAAAAGTAAAGTGCTTTACTTTTAGGACGGGCCATCCATAGGGTCGGTCGCACGGAACATGGCCGTCCCGCCCCAGATAGTAAAGTGACTTACCATATAGAGCCGAACCTTGGGGAACGGGCAAGCGCGTCCTGCGTGGAACGAACGTGAACAAGAAATGACGGTCGGAGGGAGCTTGTGAACGTCGGTTTTGGGCAACATTTGGGTCGGTGTTGCGCATTGTTGTAGTTGCGAACGGCCATTCGGAATTGAGTGAAATTTGGTTATAGAAGGGTGGCAATAGTTTTGCCGCTGTTGCGAACGCAGGCGCGAGGAACCATGGGGCATCTGCTGGAGCTGACGAACATCGAAAAGGTGTACCGCAGCGGCGATCAACAATTGTATGCTTTGCAGGGGGTCTCCCTCACGGTGGATGAGGGAGAGTTTGTGGCCATCATGGGGCAGTCTGGCTCGGGAAAGTCGACGCTCATGAACATTCTCGGGGCCCTCGATCGCCCAAGCGGCGGTTCGTACCTGCTCGATGGTGAGGCGGTGTCGACGATGGGCGATGCCAAGTTGTCGGGCCTTCGGAATCGCAAGATCGGCTTTGTCTTTCAGAGCTTCAACCTTCTGTCGCGGTTGTCCGCTTTGGAAAATGTGGAGGTTCCTCTGGTGTATGCTCGCGTTCGGCCTGCCGATCGCCGCGCGCGCGCCAAAGAAAGCCTGGAAAAAGTGGGGCTCGGCAACCGGATGGATCACCGTCCAACCCAGCTTTCTGGTGGCCACCAGCAGCGGGTGGCGATCGCAAGGGCGCTGGTGACCAAGCCGCGGTTGTTGCTCGCCGACGAGCCGACGGGCGCGCTCGACACGGAAATGACCCAACAAATCTTGGGTTTGTTGAAGAGCTTGCACGCAGAAGGGCTGACGATCGTGATCGTGACCCACGAACCGGATGTGGCAGCGGAAGCGCGAAGGGTAGTGCTGGTGCGCGATGGGAAAATCATTGCAGATGGGCCTCCGGAGCAGGTTTTGTCGGGGCGAGTCGGGGGGAACGCATGATGTGGTGGATGTGTGCCCTCGCATGGGCGGCTCCAGAGGTAGAGCGGGGAACGCCGCGTTTCGAGCCATCTGCGGAGATTGAACTGTCGTTGGTTCGGGCGATCGAAATCGCACTGGAGCAAAATCCAGAGGTGGATACGGAAGTTTTTGCCGAACAATTGGCCGCAATCGAAACCCGACGCGCCAAGTTGGACCGGTTTTCCCTGACGGTGGATGCGGCATCGGACTGGGGGGCGGGCGTCGTCAAAGCGCCGGATCAAGATGCGGTAGCGACGGATGCCTTCAGCTATTCCTTGGAAACGCGCGCCGGTTGGACGCTGTTTTCCGGAGGGGCTATTCAAAATAGCATTCGATCCGCGGAAATTGGAGAGAGGATTGCGGCGTTGGACCGACAGCAGGTCGAGCGGGAGCTCATTCGGGCCGTGTATCTCGCGTACTGGAACATCCAAGGGTTGGAGGCGGAGATTGCGGCTGCGCGCGAGTCGCTCGATTCGACCGACGAGGCGCTGAAGATCATCATCGCCAAGGAACAAGCCGGTTTAGCGGCGACCTTGGACGTAAACCGATCTACCGTCGATCTGCTGAGCGGGCAGGGCGAGTTGATCAGCCTGGAAGCCGAATTGTACGGTGCCGAGCAAGATCTGCTGCAATTGCTGCATGTGCAACCGACCGGCGTGCGGCTCACTGACTCCATCGAACGCGAGGATGCCCCTTCGATCGCCGATGCGCAGGCCTGGGTTGACCGCGCGAAAGACAGTCGGCCGGACTTTGCCGGTTGGCGTGAACGCAGAAAACAAGCTGAGGTCGCCCGGAAACTAGCCATCAGCGGTTATTTCCCGACGGTGGGTCTGCAAGCCTATGCGGGAATGGAGGCGGAGAGTCCGCTGATCGCCGATGGCGATCGCGAGCTTCGTCCAACGATCAGCGCGGGGGGCGGCCTGTATTTCTCCTGGAATGCCTTCGATTGGCTGCGGACCCGGGATGCGGTGGAGTCGGCCCGCATTCGAGAGAAACAGGTGGATGCCACGCTCGCAAGCCAAGAGTTGGCGCTGGAAACGGATGTGCGGCAGGCGCTCGAAACGGTTCGATCCTTGCGTGAGCGGAGCGAATTGGTGGAGAAGCGCATCGAATTAGCGAGGGACAACCTTAAGATCGTTCGCGATCTGTATGCCCAAGGCAGCGCTTCACTGCTCGAATTGTTTGACGCCCAAGCGGCCTTTCGAAGTGCGTCCTCTCAACGGGCGGCATTTCAAGTGTCGTTGGTCAATGCCGAATATGAACTGCTTTGGACGGTTGGAGAACGCTTTGTCCAGAATTGATGCGAAAAAAACGTTGGCCCGTTCGCTGTTTGCGGCGGGTTTGCTGGCCTTGGCCCTGGCCTGCGGAATGTTCGGAAAGGAAAAGGAGGAAGAGCTTCTTCCAGACTTGATCCGCACGGTCGAGAAGGGCGATCTTCTCGAAGAGGTTTCCGAGTCGGGGAAGATCACCGCGTCCTTCGAGGTTCCGATCAAATCGAAGGTGTCGGGCGAGGTCCTCGAAGTGCTGGTGGAAGAGGGTCAAACGGTCAAACAAGGTGACCTGCTGTTGACCCTGGTAGATCACGACTACCGACGCGATTTGGAATTGGCGAAGGTCGGCGTTGATCGCGCAAAGCTGGAGCTCGAAGCCGCTGAGCTCGAGCGTCAGCGCCGAGAAATGGCGTTGGCCTCCCGGGGCATCTCACAGAATGAGTACGATTCTGCCGCACGACAGGCGGATTTGGCGAAGGTCAATCTACGCCGTGCAAAGGTGGAGTACGAGGCGTCGCAGGATCGTGTTTCCTACACCCGAATCCAATCTCCGATCGACGGCACCGTCATCCACCGCAATGTGGAGAAGGGCGAGCTGATCACCGCGGGCGTCACGGCGACCGTCAATGGCGTTTCCCAGCTGACCATCGCGCAGACCGACGTGCTGCGGTTAGAAATTGAACTCAATCAGGTCGACGTCGGCCGCGTGGCTGTGGGCCAGGAAGCCAAGATTCTCCTGGATGCTTTTCCAGGTGAAAGCGTCACCGGCAAGGTCACGCAGGTGGCGGCGGCGGGACACCGCAGCGATCAACGCGGGGTCGACGTGTTTACGGTCAAGGTGGAAGTCAATGCGGCTGACACCAAAGTAAATATCAAACCTGGAATGACCGCCGAAGTGCGCATCCAGATCGGCAAATACCCTCAAGTAGTAAAGGTGCCTGTCGAATCCGTGTTCAACGAAGAGGGCAAGGATTACATCTACGCCATCGTCGAGAAAGATGGCGCTCAGACCAAAGAAAAACGGGAGATCAAAATCGGAAACCGCGGCGGACGCGAGCTGGAAATTGCGAGCGGACTGCAGGTCGGCGAAAAGTACTACGCAGCGGGCGAAGTCAAAGATCTCTCTTCGGACATGGAATAAAACCGATTGTGGTGGGAATCCGTCAAACTCGCGCTGCGTACGCTTCGGGGCAATTTGTTCCGGACGTTCCTCACCATGCTCTCGGTGCTGATCGGCGTGCTGTCGATCGTGGTGATGTTGTCGCTGGCGCAGTCAGGGCACAAGACCATCAGCCGGCGGGTCGAACAAGCCGGTGGCATGCGGCTGATTCTCTGGTTTCCGAGCGGTGACAGCGAGCGGTTGGTCCAACAGCGGACCAAATACGACAAGGGGTTGACGATCGAGGACGTGGAGCTGTTGCGAGATATTCCGTATTTGAAACTGCTGTCTTCCGCATCCACCTACGGCGAGTTTCCGGTGTTCCACACCGCCGATCAGCGCGTTGAAAATGTCGACGTGGTGGGCGCTGCGTTCGGGTTTACCGACGTATTTTCCTGGAATTTGGAGTCGGGACGGAATTTGGTGGTGGAGGACGCGGTGGAGCGGCGTCGGGTCGCCATCCTCACCAAACCGCTCGCCGATCGGCTGTTTAAGGACAAGGAGCCGATCGGGCAGACGATCACCGTGCTGAGCAAACCGTACCGAGTGATCGGGGTCATGGAAAAATCCTCCATGTTCGGACT
This sequence comes from Pseudomonadota bacterium, assembly GCA_005797785.1. Classification (GTDB taxonomy): domain Bacteria; phylum Myxococcota_A; class UBA796; order UBA796; genus SYKL01. Next base: position 14,755 of record SYKL01000473.1, read on the forward strand.
CAATTTTGGGTTTGATTGGGATGAGTCGGTGTTCATTCCACAGGTGACGGCCGAAGTGCGCGAAGGAATGCCGAAAGACGCCAAGATGATCATCGCGCAGACGGAGGACCCCAAGTACAATCCGTCGGTGGTGAAGCTTGCCAATGGGCGTTTGTTGGCACAGCACCGTGGGGTCGAGGACTTTGAGTCACTCGACTTTAGTGATCTGCTACAGCAGTTCTACGACTTCTTCAAAATCCTCGACATGGTGGTCGCATTCATCGCCGGGATCAGC
>SYKL01000474.1 GCA_005797785.1 Pseudomonadota bacterium
CTTGGATGCGGCCATGATGCAGGCTTATCCCTTCCTGAACTTGGTCGGCAATGTGGCTCTCGGCATCGAAGCGCTGGCCCAAGCCCGCCTCGCTAAGAAGTTGATCGCATCCCGCGGCGAAACCCCACATCTGTTGGGCAACTTGTTCAACCTGGACTTCTACGTTGCGAACGTCCTGTTCGGCGGGGTATTCCGCGGTATAGCCGTAGCCCCCGAAGGTCTGCAGAGCCAAAACCGTGGTCTCAAAGCCCACATCGGACAGGTAAGACTTGAGCACGGGAACGAGCAGCTCCACTTCTCCCATCAACTTCTCTTTGACCGCTGGATCCGAAGAGGTCTCGGCGACATCGAAACGGTGTGCGAGACGGTAGGCGAAGGAACGCATCAATTCAACGTTGACCTTCTGCAACATCAAGCCCCGGCGAACGTCGGGGTGATTGATGATCGCGACTCGCGGCGCGTTCGCGTCTTTGAAGTTTGCGATAGAGGTACCTTGAATGCGCTCTTTGGCGTAGCCCAAAGCGGCTTGGTGGGCGGCGGATGCCACGGCCAACCCTTGAACGCCGACGCCGATCCGCGCTTCGTTCATCAGAGTGAACATGATCTCCATTCCGTCGCCTTCTTTGCCGATCACCCAAGCTTTGCACGGGCCGGTAGCGCCCATCGCGATCGTGCAGGTGGCGGAGCTGTGGATGCCCATCTTGTGCTCGGCGCCCACAACGAAAGCGTTGTTTCGCTCGCCCATGTTGAGATCGTCGTCGATCAAGTACTTTGGAACGATGAACAGGGACAAACCTTTGGTTCCGTTGGGCGCATCTGGCGTGCGGGCCAGCACCAAATGGATGATGTTGGTGGTCAGATCTTGGTCGCCACCGGAGATGAAGATCTTCTCGCCTTCGAGGTAGTAAACCCCAGGCTCGTCGCTGCGAATGGCTTTGCAACGGTTGTCGCCGACGGCGCTGCCCGCGCCGGCTTCGGTGAGGCACATGGTGCCGCCCCATTCGCCGCTGAACAACTTCTGTGAAAGCTGCTCTTTTTTGCCCGGAGGGCCAAAGTGGTACAGCAGTCGGGCCACGCCGGCCGTGAGTCCGATGTACATCGTAAACGCCATCGCCGAGCCGGAAAACAGCTCAGAAACGGCTACACCGATGGATTGTGGCAAGCCGATGCCGCCCGCTTCAACATCCGCCGAGGCACCAACCCAGCCGCCCTCAGCGCATGCTTTCCAAGCTTCCTGGAAGCCTTTCGGGGTGACGATATTTCCTTTGCCGTCGAACTTGACCCCTTCGCGATCGCCGGAGCGATTGATCGGCGCCAGCACGTCGGTGGCGACGCGGTGCGCTTCGGCGACCGTGGACTCGTAGATGTCGCGATCAAAAGCGGCGTACTTAGGGACGTCTTTGAGCGAGTTGTGGATGTCCAGTTGATCGAAAAGGACGAAGTGAATGTCCTCAAGATCGGCTTTGAAACTGGTGGCGCTCATGAGTCCTCCGGCCGGGACCGCCGGCAGAATGAATGGTCATTCATTCTCTAGCGGAAGGCGTGGATTGGGGCAACCGCGCGATCGACAGAGATTTGGGTCGGGCGGATCGGTGCGGAGTTTGGACGAGGCGAACGTTTACCTCAATGCCTGGAGCGCTTCGCGCACGGTGCGAACGCCGACGACCTCGATCCCGGGAGGGGCGTCTTTGACCGATGCAGCGGGGCAAACAGCCCGTCGGAAGCCGTGTCGCGCGGCCTCGCGAAGGCGTAGTCCGGGCTGAGAAACCGCGCGCACTTCACCGACCAATCCCACCTCTCCAAAGACGAGGGTGTCTGGTCGAATCGGTCGGTCCTCGAGAGAGCTGGCGATCGCTGCGATGATTCCGAGATCGGAGGCGGGTTCGAACAAGCGAACCCCTCCGGCGGCGTTGACGAAGATGTCGCGATCGAACACGGTAAGGCCGACTTTCTCCAGTACGGCCGCCAACATCAATACGCGGCTGCGATCGACCCCGACGCAGGTTCGACCGGCAATGGAAGGGGACGGCCGCCCGACCAGTGCTTGAATTTCCGCGAGCAGTGGCCGCGAACCTTCGATGCTGGCCACCACGGCGGTGCCGGCGGCTTCGGCGACGCGTTCCTCAAGCAGTCGAGCCGACGCATCCGGAACTTCGACCAAGCCTTCTTCGACCATGTCAAAAATGCCGAGTTCGCCGGCGGCCCCAAACCGGTTTTTTACGGAACGAAGAATACGTAGAGAGGAGCGACCATCTCCTTCGAAATACAGGACGGTGTCGACCAGATGTTCGAGCACCTTTGGGCCCGCAATTTCGCCCGACTTCGTGACATGCCCGACCAGAAACACAGCGGTGGACGTCTTTTTGGCGAGGACCATGGCGCGGTGGGCGACCTCCCGAATTTGGGAGACCGAACCGGGAATGCTGTCGACCTGGGGAACATGCACCGTCTGCACGGAGTCGATCACCATCACTCGAGGGTTAAGTTCCTTTGCTTGCTCCTCGATCAATGCAAAGTCAGTCTGGGCGAGCACAAACAGGGTATCTCCGGAAACCCCCAGCCGTCCCGCGCGCAGGCGTACCTGTCTCGTGGATTCTTCGCCGGTAACGTACAGAACCGGAAGCCCCTTGTTGGCGAACCGGTCCATCGCCATCAATAGTAAAGTAGATTTACCAACACCTGGATCACCGCCGATGAGAACGAGGCTTCCTGCGACCAATCCGCCGCCCAACACGCGGTCGAGTTCTTCGAGGCCGGTGCGAACGCGAACTTCGCCTTCGCCGCTGGTGTCGATCGCGTTGAGCGCAATCGCTCGGGAGGCGCTTTCCACCCCAATCTTCGTGCGACCGGCTTCCTCGACCTGTTCTTCGAGGCTGTTCCAAGCTCCGCATCGAAGGCACTTCCCGTCCATTCGCGGCGATCGCGCTTGGCATTCCCTGCAGACATATACGATCTTGGTGCGAGCCATGGGTCCCCCCTTTTGGGGTAGCTCGGTGGGGTGGGGGGCGGGGAGCATGGCGTGGGAATTTCCGTTTCTGGGGGCCGACGGGGCGAGGCGGACCTGATCATCAGGCGCGGGTGGTCGGCGGCGCCAAACCGCGCGCCGGCGTTGACCGCAGGCGGTGGGGTCGGTACGCTAAGGATTCCTGCTCAAAAATGAATGACCGCTCAGTTGGCACGTGCGGCCTGGAGTATACGAATGTGCGGTATTTTTGCGTTTCTGGACATTGCTGCGGATCCCGGTCTGCGTCGTGAGCAGGCCCTTCGCCAGGCGCGCGTGCTTCGCCATCGTGGACCCGACTGGAGCGGTGTATGGTCCGATGAACGAGCAGTATTGGCGCACGAGCGACTGGCGATCGTGGACGTGCTGCATGGGGCGCAGCCCCTGCAAAGCGCGGACGGCACTCAGATCTTGGCGGTGAATGGGGAGATCTACAACCATCGCGAGTTGCGGGCGGACGTTCCCGCTTACGCTTTTGCTACGGATTCGGATTGTGAGGTTATCCTGCCGCTTTATCAGCGGGATGGCGCGAAATTTCTCAACCGGTTGCGCGGGATGTACGCCTTTGTGCTTTATGACTCCCGCACAAAAGGTTGGTTGATCGCCCGGGATCCGGTTGGAATCATTCCCTTGTACGTGGGCCGCACCGCGGACGGGACCCTCGCCGTGGCATCGGAAATGAAGGCTCTGCTTGCGGTTTGCACGACGGTTAAGGAGTTTCCCCCTGGGTGTTACCAAACGGAGCGCGACGCTGCCCCCGTGAAATGGTGGAGCCGAGAGTGGTTTGAGTATGATGCTGTTCCAGAACGGCAGTTTCAACCGGAGGTTCTCCGAGACGCATTGGTGGACAGTGTCCGCGCCCACCTCATGTCCGACGTGCCGTATGGCGTGCTTCTTTCAGGAGGATTGGACTCCTCTTTGGTGTCGGCGATCGCCGCGACCATGGCGGACAAGCGGGTGGAGTCCCAAAACCAAGAGCGCGCTTGGTGGCCACGTTTGCACAGCTTTAGCATTGGGTTGGAGGGCTCCCCCGATCTCGCCGCCGCGAAGAAGGTCGCAGATTCGTTGGGTACGGCGCACCATGCGTTCACATTCACGGTACAGGAAGGATTGGACGCGATTCGGGACGTGATCTGGCACGTGGAAACCTACGATGTAACGACCATACGGGCATCGACCCCCATGTACTTGATGGCTCGGCGAATTCGAGCCATGGGCGTGAAAATGGTGCTCTCGGGCGAAGGATCCGATGAGATTTTTGGCGGGTATTTGTACTTCCACAAGGCGCCCGATCCGCGAGCGTTTCACGAAGAAACCGTTCGCAAGATTCAAAATCTGCATTTGTATGATTGCTTGCGCGCCAACAAATCGATGTCGGCCTGGGGTGTGGAAGCGCGAGTTCCGTTCCTCGATCGGGATTTTTTGGATACCGCGATGCGGATTCACCCCCGACACAAGATGTGCGGCGGCGGCAAGATCGAAAAGCACATCCTTCGCGAGCCGTTCGAAGGTTGGCTCCCGAAGGAAATTTTGTGGCGACAGAAGGAGCAGTTCTCCGACGGTGTCGGGTATTCCTGGATCGACACGCTGAAAGCGCAAGCGGAAAACCAAGTATCGGACCGGCAGCTCGCTGAATCGGCCGAACGGTTTCCCATCGGCGCGCCTGCGACCAAGGAGGCCTACGCGTATCGGGCGATCTTCGATGAGTTGTTTCCGTTGCCGAGCGCCGCGGCCTGCGTTCCGAGTGGCCCGAGCGTGGCGTGCAGCACCCCGGCAGCCATCGCTTGGGATGCGAGCTTTCGAGGGAACGCGGATCCAAGTGGAAGGAGTGTGCGCGGCGTTCATCAGTCGGCCACGTAGTCAAGCACTTTACCAAATGGGGCGGTCGCGTTGGGCGCCGGCTATGATTTGGGTCGGAGGCACCTTGCGTCAACACAGGCCACGACCGGCCCAAGCGCCGGAGCCGGGTAGTTTGGAAGCACTGAATTCGCTGATTCAAGTGGAGAGCACTCGCTTGGAGGGACCGAGGTCTGTGAACCTTCCGGAGGAGGTGAGCCCGTTATTGGAGCGCCCGGCGGAAGAGCCCGAACGCAGGGGGCGGCGAGAGTGAAGCGACTGGTTCTGCGATGGGGGCGTTCCTCCTATGAAACCGACAGCGACCTGAAACGCGAGCGTGCGGCGGCGCTGGGACTGGGATTGGACTGGCGACTGGATGTGGGGAAGCAGCCCGATCTTCGGGGTGTCGACGTGTTGGTGGTGGTCAGCGGTGTACGGGTGGATCGCGCGGTGATCGCCCAATTTACGGGAGACTTGATCGTCGCGACCACCTCAGGGGTGGACCACATCGATGTGGCGAGCTGCCAGGAGTTCGGGAAAACCTTGGTGCGATGTGCTGAAGCTCGTCGCGATGCGGTGGTGGAACAAGCGATTGGCCAGTTGGTAACGCTAATGCGTGGCTTTCCGGCGTTGGAGGCGGCCGCGAGGGGAGGCGAGTGGGCGCGTGCGCAGTTGCCACAGCTGGCTCCGCGTCCGATTCAGGGTTCTTCCATTGTTGTCGTGGGGCAGGGCGTGATCGGCATTCGGGCGTCGGAGGTGCTGCGTGGGATGGGTGCGAGGGTGTTCGGCGTTGATCCGTTACTCCCGGAAGCCCCGCGGTTGGAAGACGTCCTGCCGGGCGCCGACGCGGTGACTCTCCATTGTTCGTTGACGGAGAGCAGTCGCAACCTACTTTCTCGTGAGCGGTTGGCGTTGCTGCCGTCCCACGCGGTGATGGTCAACACAGCGCGAGGGGACGTGCTCGACTTGGAAGCAGCGTTGGAACGGGTGAAATCGGGACGGCTCCGCGGGTTGGCGGTCGACGTTTTTCCGGAGGAGCCTTGGCCGGGTTTAGCGGAAGCGGCGGCGATCCCTGGGGTTTTGTTGACACCGCACAGCGCAGGATTTGTCGTCGACCTGGGGCGCAAGGTGGCGGAAGGCGTCGGGAAGGCGCTCGCTGCTTGGAAAAACGGCGAAGTGCCGGCGTACCGCGTGTGTTGACCCCTCGTTCTTTCGAATCGGTTCACTGGAGCGTTCGGCGGAGGGCGTCTTTTTTGTGCTTATCGCCGACCGTCTCGGCTAGGTGATCTCCAGGATCAGGAGCGGCAAGAGCGCGACGGTGAGGGCGATCGCGCGGACCAAAAAGCCGAGGAACAACAACGGGATTAGCACGAGCGCTCCGGTTGCTGCCAAATAACCAGCCTCAGACCATCGCAATGACAATGACTTCCGGAAGGCGAGAAAGGTGTAGATACACCCAATGGTCCCGGCCAAGCCTTCGACGATCAGCAAGTTGTCGACGATGACCGAAAAAACAAATTCGAAGAGCGGAACCAGCGCCATCAGGTGAATAGAGAACACCCATGGCCAGACCTTAGGGGGGTGATATGCGCGTGCAATGCGGCGAATGGCGAGGGCATAAGCGCCGCCCATGGCCATGTGGGTGATGTAGGAGGTGAGTTTGGCGGCTTGCCAGCCGTACTGCACACAGGCGTCGACGGTGGCCGCAGGGACATTCGGGAAATTGGAACGCATTTCCGAGGACAATTCGCCCAAAGGCGTCAACCAGGCGTCCAAAACAAAACAGAGCGCGACGGTCGCCAAGTAGAGACGGATCGGGTTCATCACCTGAATGCGGGAGCCTTGCGAAAAAAGCCAAGTCAAATGCCCGGGACGGAACAGCAGCGCGACGAGATTTCGAACGAACGAAGCCCTGGGGAAGATCTGAAACCGTGTATCCACCAAAAGCTGCTTGAGATCGTACTCTTCCTGCGTTGACTTTTGGCCGCATTGGCTGCAGTATTCCCCCGAAAGCGGGGAGGCGCAATTGTTGCAGGCCGTGGGCATTTAGTGGCTGCGCAGCTGGAGAATACGGTTGACTCCTTCCACGAAACCGTGACCGCCGTTTCCGGGGGTGATGAACTTCGGCCAGGATTTCATTCTTGGCAGAAAATGGCGGACATTGGCGACGCCGATGGAGAGCGGAAACGCCGCAAACATGGGTTCGTCGTTGGCAGAGTCGCCGAAATACGCGTAGCGCTCGAAATGTTCGTCGAGGACTTCTCCCCAACGTTCTGCGATCAAGCGTCGACAGCCCTCCAATTTGTCGAAGGCGCCGTACCAGCCGTTGACGTGGATGGAAGACACCTTGCAGGTTGCGCCTGCCTCTGAAAACAGTGCGACAATCTTGTCGATCGCCGCGTCACCGAGATGGGGAACGTCCTCGCAGAAATCGATGGCCAAGTCGAGATCGCGGTAGGGTTGGTCGGAGGCCAGTGCCGCCCCTGGAACCTGCGCCAAAATGTGGCGCCCGAGGCGATCGAGGCGTTCGCGGTGCCGTGCACGTGTGGCGGCATCCTGCAGAAAAGAACGGACGAGTCGGTCTTTTGTCCGATAAAACCACAACCCACCATTTTCTCCGACCACCCCATCGACCGGCCACATGCGCGCCAAATGATCGACCCAACCGCCCGGCCGACCCGTAACCGGGACCACTCGTAAACCAGCTTGCTGAGCGCGTTGCAGAGCTGTGAAGGCTTCGGGAATCAGTCGTCCGTCCCAGGTGAGGGTGTCGTCGATGTCACAGAAAATGCCCGTCAGATGGGTACAGTCCGCGGCGCGGAGCTCATCGAGCGGGGAGATGCGGCCTACGGTCATGCGATTTCCTCGGCGATGCCTTGCGGCTTAACGTTTTCCCAAACGGCCACACTGTGCTACCAGACTCTGCCCAGAAGTCACCATTCGTCTCCTTAGGTAACCGGAATGCGATTTGTAGTGATGTTTGCAACGTTTCTTCTCGGATATGCGCAGACTGCGCACGCCGGCGGGGGGCCGTTTAGCGCCAAAGCGATGCGTGAGTCGTTCTCCACGCGCGAAGTAGACCGTTCTTTGCTGCTTCCCAAGGGTTGGCTCGAGCTATCGCTGGGGTTTGACTACAAATTGGGGGTGGGTGCCTGGGGCGCGGATGGTTCGCGTCAAAAGTGGGAAGACGCGCGTTGGCACTACATGACCGAGCGCGCCACCCTGCGGTACGGCCTTGGTCCCCGGGTGGAATTGTGGGCCGAGATCCCAGTTCATCAGGCGCGGCTTGTCAATGAACCGTTGGGGACGGACATCAAAGACTGGAGTATGGGCGATCCGCGGTTTGGCGCGAAGTTCAACTTGATCAGCCGCGATGTTCCTCGCACCTCCTTTGTGCTGGAGTTTGGGTATAAGGGCCCCGCCGCAAAAGAGTCACCTGCGAATTACATCGGTGGCCCCAACAATGTTACCGGATTCGTGTTCACGACGGGCACCCCGGACCTCTCGGTGGGCTTGGGCGCGAAACAGCAGGTGGGACCGGTAGGTTTTACTGGCCATGTGGCGTACGTGCACCGGTTTTCGGGGGTGGTGCAGTATTTGGTCGAGTTGGAGAACAACCAGTTCTTGGGTCGGATCAAACCGGGCGATCAGGTGAAAGCGGACTTGGATGTTGGTGTGCAGCTCGGCCCCGTGTGGCTTCACACCGCCGGAAAGGTCGAATGGCGCGATGTCACCCGCATTGGTACGTCCTCGCGGGGCAGCAGTCCGAATTCGAATACGGACGTCGTCGCTGAAAGTGACGGAACTGCCTTTGATGTGAGCCCAGGGATTGTGTTGAACTTGTCTCGCGGTGTGGATGTGTCCGGATACGCGAACATTCCATTGGTTGGCGAAGACTTGCAGTTTTTCCCCATTGAAGATCTTCATCCCACTCGCGGGCCCACCTTCGGTGGCGCTGTGGAGCTTCGATACTGATGCGGTTGATGAACTCCTTCCTTCGTTTTTCGGTGGTAACGGCAGCACTCGCAGCGAGTGCGGAGTCCGCTTACGCTGGCAAGTTCAGTTTTCCGTACCACCATCCAGATTTGGAATGGTACACCATCGAAACCGAGCATTTCATGGTGCATTACCCGATCAGCAAGCGCACTCGCGAGCAGGGAAATGACCACTATATCGACGCCGAATTTATGGCGAAGCGATCCGCCAAAGTGGCGGAAGAAATGTGGGAACCGATGTGTTCCGAATTCAACTACTACCTGACCGAGAAGGTGCACATTGTGCTCCTCGATCAGTCCGACGATCTCGAGGGATTTACGATCCCGGCCTGGAACTGGATCGAAATCTCCGGCAATCCGGGTGGATATTTCTACCGGATGCGCGGCCGGATGGAATGGTTCTCCGACGTGTTGGTGCACGAGTTTGCGCACGTGGTTTCGCTGAAACGTAATGCGCCGATCAGTGAAGGTGTTGGTGCGATCTCCATTGGCGCGATGTACGGCGACGGCATTCGCGACATGGACTCGGCCGCCGAAATCACCATTCAAGACACCGATCCGTTTTGGTGGACAGAGGGTGGTGCGGAATATTGGTCGGACAACACCGGTTATAACTGGTGGACCTCCGCTCGCGACGCCAACTTGCGTACGACCGTGCTCGAAGATCGCCTGTTGACGTTCGACGAGTGGATCACCCGCATCGAAAAGCGCGATTGGGGTGATGGCGAGCGCGGGTATCAGCAGGGATATAGCTTCGCTTTGTACTTGCGTGAACGTTTTGGCGACAAGACGTATGCCGAATTTTCCAAGGCGTCGTCGAAGCGTTGGCGCGCGAATTGGGAGACGATCGTCGAGGCTGTGACGGGGGTTCCCGCGAAGACGTTGTATGACGATTGGGCGGCTTACCTGAAAGTCAAATACACCGCCAAATATGAAGAGATCAAAGCGCAGGGGGAGGTCACCGGCGGGGAGTTGGAGTTCAACACCGGAAAATGGGTGGCGAAAACTCCGGAAGAACGCGATGAGTGGCTCGAACAGAAGGCGACCAAGCGTAAGAGCCGGAAGAAAGCGGATGCTGAGGACGCCAAGGAGCGCACGGGCACCTGGGACTTCTATCCAAAGTCATCGGACGATGGAAAGTGGATCGGGGAACACTCCGCGTATGGATTCCGGTTTACGCAGGTGCCGGAGGAGATCCTGCCGCCGATCGCCGGCGCCGATCCGGGCGCAGGGACCGAGGATGTTCTGCGGAAGGCCTACGAAACGGCCTATTTGATGCCGACGCGAGGCTCGAACTTTGGGCATTCGTACGACTTTGTCCCAGGAGCGGACAAGGTGGTGGTGTCGGGCAATGAGGACATGCACAAGGGTGCACTTCCGTCCTTGCATTTCGAAACCGATGGCTATGATTGGGGACAACTCTACGTTTTGGACCTCAAGCCGGTCGAAAAGAAGCGCAAGCACGCAGATGGTAAAGAGCTTTACCAAACGCTGGAGGCCAAGACTGTCGGCGGGTACCCCATGGATGAATGGCGTTACACCGCTATTCCCAACACGCAGCGATCGGCAGACCCCGCCGTCAGCCCCGATGGAGGCACGGTCGCGTATATGGAATACGCGGATGGAACGCTGAATCTGGTGACCATCTCCCTGGATGGCTCCAACAAGCGTTACCTGACCAACTTCAACGACGGCACTTGGCTGCAGAATGTCGATTGGTCGCCGGATGGCACCCAATTGGTGTTCTCGATGATTCGGAACTTCCGGCAGGATCTGTACATCATCAACGCTGATGGTACGGGATTGACCGCGTTGAACCGCGACGAATGGGAAGATCAGGATCCGCATTGGGGCAAAGACGGCAACATCTACTTCTCGTCCGAACCCACGGGCATCTTCAATATTTTCCGCTACGAACCTGCCACGGGGAAGGTCACTCAGCTCACCAACACCATCGGTGGCGCGGAATGCCCGTGGATTACGCCGCAGGGAAATCTGTTTTATACGAATTTCACTGCCCACGGCTGGAAGAACTATGCGCTTCCAAAGTCGGATTTCCTGGAAAAGGATGTCACCGGCTTGTTCGCCTTCAATCCGACGGCCGAGGGCGCTCCGCGGAAGTTTGATCCCGCGGAGGTCGCGGCGGATCTGGCTTATGTCGAGGATCTCTCGTCGTTTGAAGCGAACAAAGAAAAGTACCCGGCGCTGGGCAAGTGGATGTCGCCCACCGCGGTGCCGATCATCCGCTTCGATAACGATTCGATGTCCAATTTTGGGCTTTCGATGGGCGTTCAGGTGTATGCCCAGGACTTTGTCGAAGACCACACGCTGTTCGGTATCGCGATGCTCGGAGAGGATCCGTACGTCGCCTTTGGTTACGAAAACCACAGTTGGCATCCGACCTTTCGTGTGTCGGGGCAGCACATGGAAGTGAAAACCGACTACGCCTTCTTGCTCGACGACGACGACGATCTGGCGACCACAGACGATCAATCGGTGTTCGAGGGCAAGCAAAACACCTCAATCAATGTTCTTGCTGGCGGTATCGACTACCCGATCAATCACTCCATGCAGCTGGGCGCGTACGGTTTTGGCTATCAATACGCCTTCCGTGGCAGCTCCGACAAGAAGTTTGAGCCGTACGTCCAGGGAGTTTTAGGTGGACTGAACTGGAGCTTCTCCAATGTGGGAGGACAGGCCTACAGCGCAAATCCTCGCGGTGGACGTGTGCTTTCGCTGGACTACTCCCATGGCTTCACGGACGTCGTCTACAAGGCCTACAACGGCCGGGACACGGACGATGGTCAAGTGCTTGACAAATACCAGTACAACAAGGTCGAGGGCCGTTGGACGGAGCACATTCCGGTGCCGAGCTTCGGCATCGATAGCCTGAGAAAGGCCCGGCACACCTTGCTGGTTGACGTGCAGGGTGGATTCGTCGACCGAAACGTCCACTTCTACGACGAATTCCGAGGCGGTGGTCAGCACCCCTTCTATGTGGGCGCCGATGCTATTCTTCCGAATGGAAGTTTTGCCGGGTATCCTCGTGCATCGCTGGTCGGCGAAACCATGTTGATGGCGTCGCTCGCATACCGTTTCCCGATCGCGCGGCAGATCAACAAGAAGATTGGTCCTTTGTACATTTACGACGTGTACGCCCAGTTCGGGGGGACCACGGGCAACTTCTGGTCGTTTAGAGCGCCGGAAGAAGGTGGAAATTCGCCGTACTACTACGATGGATCCGGGCAGCGGGTCGCGTACGATCCCAAGGACGTACGTCGTGAGATTCCGTTCCTAGATAAAGCCTATAAGAACGGAAACTATTTGGTTACGGATGCCAACTTGGAAGTGCGGGTGAGCGCCACCCTGTTCAACGCCATCTGGAACAGTTTTGTGCGCTTGGCATGGGGCTTTAACGAAATTGGCGGCGTCGGCGATGTGAACGGCGACGACATTCAGGACACCACCGAGACGGGCTTCGGCAATTCGCTGTCGTCCGAGACAGAAAAACCAGGACCGAGGCTATACATTGGCTTCGGGACCGGCTGGTAGGGGAACGCGATGCGCGCGCTATTGTTCTTAGGGTTGTTTGCTTGCGGACGTGATGCCACCGATGCCGACGTGCGGATGGTGGGGGTTGGAAGCGATCCAGAAGAGATCGGCCCTTCTCCCACCGCTTACGGCGGAGTGGTGGAGTACGACCATGTGGAGTTGGCGGGCGGTGGCCTGTCGCTCGCGCACATGGGGTTGGGGTCCTACGATGAGATCGGTCCCCAGACCATCGGCTTTGCACCTCCTTATTCGGGTATCATTGGGTTCAGCTATCTGTTCGATACCCGGCTGACGGCGGCGGACACGCTGGCATTCGTGGGGGCTACCCCGCCTACCACGGAAGATACCTGCTATACGGCATTTTCGCCGGAGGGCCCGATTGGGTCGTTCACCACGCTCGATGTGGGCGACTACATGCAATTTGAAACGGCAGATGGAAACAGCCGTTTCCGTATGGGGCGCGTTCCCGCGGACTATCCTCCGGATCCGCAGGATCTCTTCATCTACTACTCCAGTGTGGAGGAATATGCTCCCTATTCGCGTACTCACTTAGCGCCCGCGGCGGGATCGGACGATCCACGCGACATGGTCGAGGAAGTGTGGAAGTACGCGAACTATCCTTTTGGCTCAGAGATGATTTTCTCGTTTCCAGGTGGGTTTTCGCGATTCGACCAGCCGGTGGGTTCGATCCCGCGACCGTCCTCCTCGGTGGGAAATACCTCGGTGCAAATGCCGGATCCGCTGGGTGGGGTGTTGATCGATTGGGAAGGGCCGCGGTACGATAACTTGGGCGAGATCCTCGTCGAAGACGGCCTACAAAGCCGATGCATTGAGTACTACGGCGAGCGCGAGTTGGCGCCAGCGGTGGCGACCGATTGCGATACTCCGGTCGAACTCCCCGACGATTCAGGTTATGACAGTTTCACCGGGCAAATTTACACCGGGCCATGGGATACGGCCGACGGCAAGGTCAATTTGCACTGGACGCCGCAGGAACACGGCGATCAGGTGGCATTGACGGTTCGGTTTATGGCAGCGGCGGACCCGCACAATCCCGACTACTTGCTGCCGCAGGTGGACGATCGGCCGGCGCTGGCATGCGAAGAAGAAGATGCGGAATTTGTGACGGATGAATCTCTGTTCCCTGACGGTGAGCCGGGGCCGGCGCTGCAAGGCGATCCGATGAGTCGGATGGTGGAAGTCACCTGCCTGTTGGCGGATGATGGGGAATACACCCTCGAAAATTCGCAGTTGGAAGATGCTGTTGCCTATGCCCAGGCGCATGGCGCGGGCGGAGCGGTGTTTTTCCTTTCGCGCGGGACGGAGACGGAGGTCGAAGTGCCGGACGCCAAAGATCAATACGACCAAAAACATGAAATTACGCCGATCAAGGTGACCACACGGGCGGTGCGGGTGGGCCGTTTCCATTGGTCTGCGGCTGCTTCGGGAGGTGGTGAATGAGCCGCCAAATATTGTTTTCGGTGCCCTTGGTGACGCTCGCTCTGGTCGGCTGCAAGGATTCCCTCAGCGACTACTACGGCGATCGGTCGGATCCAGCGGTTTCGTCGTTAAGTTCCGAGTCTGAGGCCGGAAATGCGGGCGGACAGGAGCTCACGATCCAGGGATCCGGTTTCGGCGACGACCCTGAACAATTGGTCGTCCTGATTGGAAACCACAATGCTCCGCTGCTTTCGGTGTCCGACACCGAAGTGGTCGTTCGCACGCCGCGCGGTCCGATCACCGGCGGCCCAGTTGACTTGTTGGTCGCCACGGAACGGGGTTATTTGGAAGTCCCCGATGCGTACACCTACCAGGTGACGTCGGCGGACGGCTCAGCGCTATACGATGGGCAGACGAGCTTTATTGCAGTCGAGAACCTGTGGACATCGTGCCTGGGCGGTATGTGGTCGAATCCTGAGGTGGGGGGTTGCGAGGACATCGCCTACGTCGGTGAGACCGGAGTGACTGGGGCGTCGGAGTGGTACCGCTCGGCGTACCCCCGCCTTCAAACCTCGGAATACGGCTGGATTGGCTCCACGGACTATTCCGCTGAGTGGCACGTCGAAGGAAACTACGACATCGCGTTTGCGGGCGCAGTGGATGACCTTCGCACGCGGGTAGGAAAGTTCTCTCTGAAGAATGAGCTGTTTGATGGCGAAGTTGCGTGTCTGGATCCGCACTTGGAATCCAAAGATGCCACCGTCGACTGCGATGAAGACGGAGTGATTGAATACGACCGTTCCACCATGCAATTCTGCGAAGGACAGGATCCAGAAACGGGTGGCGACTACCGTTATCGTGCCGATTGGCCGATCAAACACAATTTCTTCCAGTCGGATCCGGACGACGACGACGCGCACTTTTCTCCGGTCAGCATCGAGCTGAACGTGCCGGGCGCTGGAGTGTCAGGGCAGGACTTGGTTTTGCCAGGATCGATCCAGCTCGGGTACGAGCGAGGATTTAACGACGCCGAAGACTGGGTGACCGGCAAGTTCGACGGCTGCCTCGACGGGGACGGCGATGGACAGGCTCTTTTGAACGAGGACGGCGTGAAGCTGTCGTGGGAGCCCGTCGGTGACGTTGGCCTCGGTGGGCCAGGCGTAGAGGCCGTTGGATCCTATGTTCACGTGTCGGTCACCTACCTTCCGTTGGGATGGTTTGGCCTGCTGCCGGGGGCTCCTCGGGCGTCGATTGTGGTGCCTGACGACAATGCTTTGGAGGACGGTCGGGCTTCGGTGACGGTGCCGAATTCGGTGCTGTACCAATTCCCTGAACCGCACTTCTCCTGGACCACGGACCCTTTTAATGGTCCGGAAGGCCTGATGGGCGGTTCGCTCGGCACTTACGACAGCCAGGCCGCCTATATGTTGATGGAAGTCTATCGGGTCACCGATTTCCGTATTTCGACGGAAAATGGTCCGATGATTTTCAGCTATGTGACGGGCGATCTGACGTTCACCGACTGGAACAATCCTGCGTTGAAGGAAGATTGTGACGATTGTATCGATGGCGACGGCGATGGGTGGACCGACGACAAAGATCCGGATTGCATGGGGGAAGATCCCGTCGGCGAAACGAATGCGACGAGCGACTCCACTTGCAACGATGGAATCGATAACAACGACGATGGGCTCATCGATTCCGAAGATCCATTGTGCATTACCGGCGCCAGCGGCGAAACCACATGTACGGACGGCGAGGACAACGATCTCGATGGTTGGGCTGACGAACTCGATTCCGAATGTCTAGGCGAAGATGGCCAGGAGTCGGGAGAGGATGACCCCTCGGCGACCTGTTCCGATGGGGTGGATAACGACAGCGACGGTTGGACCGATGTGGACGATCCAGGCTGCACCACCGGCGCCGACTACGAAAATGACGGCTTTGGCGATAACGCCTGTAACGATGGTACCGACAACGATGGTCATGGCGATATCGATGCCTTGGACCCCTATTGTGCCAACGAGGGAGCTGCCGCCACCGAGGAGTCGCCGGCGGATCCGGGCGCCAAGTGCGAAGACACCCTCGACAATGAGGACGATGCCGACGGTTACATCGACGCTTTCGATCCGGACTGCGACATCGCAGTGCGAGAATACGCTTCGTTCTTCGATGATGAGCCGGTGATCCCGGCCTGTTACGATGGTATCGACAACGACGGCGATGGATCCATCGACGCCGGTGACTCCAGCTGTTGGCGGGCGGATTTGGATTTTGAACCGGATGGGTTCATGACCGACGAAGGCCTGGATCACGGAAACAGCTGTTCCGACGGTACAGATGATGACGCTGACGGGTGGACTGACGGCGCCGATCCGGATTGCGAGCCTCGAAACCCGGCATTGCAGACCGAACTCGGGTTCGGGGACGGCGGATGTAACGATGGCATCGACAACGACAATGACGGTGAAGCCGACGGTCTCGACACCAAATGCACCGATGGACGTGATCCTTCCGAGTTTTGAGTAGCGGTTGCTGGACTGCGCGTGCTACCGTTCGTGCGGGGGTAGGAATGCGCGCTCCAGCTTGGATTTTGTTGATCGCGGGATGCTCGGCGCAGGATGCCGTTCATCTGCAGCAGCAGTCCACCCTGGAAGGGCCCGTGGTCGGCTTCGCGTTGAGCTCGTCCGATTCCAAGGCTCAGGCGGGAATGGTGGGAAATACCTGCGCTGTCGAGACCTCCAACGGGCTCATCGGTGACGATCACGATGTGGTGGCCGACGAGGAAGACCGGGTGCACGACACTTATGCGGGCCACACCTTGGTGGGGGGCTCGGGCACTTTGGTGACTCTGGCCGAAGGCTCCACGCTGGAGATCGAATCCTCCGCGCAAAAAAGTGGTGTCATATCGGCATTTTTGACCGATGGGGCGACGATCGGATTGCGAGACCACGCGGGCTGTTGGGCGTTTGTGGGCGAGCAAGAGGTGGAGTTGTCCATCGACTGCGGCCATAGCGTGACGGACGCTCAACGCGAATCAGCGACGTTGATCGCCACGGATGGCTCGGCCGTCGTATTCGTGGATGCGGGTGGGACCTCGATCGTTCCTGAGGAAGGCAATTTGATCGCTTGGGATGCAAGTGCGGAAGTGCTGTATCTGGCCGAGCGGGGAGAAGATTGGATTAAAGCGTTGAATGAAGGGGGCGACACCCTGTGGGCGACGTCGCTCGATGGGACGGTCCAGTCGATTGATGATCTTGTAGGACAGAACGCTGTAATGGTGATGGTGGAGCAGGAAGATGGCTCGGGAGAGTTGGTGACGCTGGATGCCGCCGATGGCGCCCCGATCGCTTCTACAGAAACTCCGAGTGCAGGAGAATCCGTGTTGACCGGAAACAATGGCAAAACAGTCGCGGTCGTGCTGCCAGAGATGATCCACTTCTTTGCCGTGAGCCGTTGACGGGGCCATTTGGGTTCGTTAACTTGGCTGGGTCGCGATTGATGGCTCGCATCGAATGTGTGCCGCGAACGAGACGCCGATGTGTCCTTGACGCCTTTACGAATAGGCATTAAGTGGCGCACCCTGCAAAACGAGCACTTGCTGCTCGAGATGCAAGTCGGTCTTTGAAATACAGATAGTGAATGTCGTC
>SYKL01000475.1 GCA_005797785.1 Pseudomonadota bacterium
CTCGAACTGTTGGCAAACAACCTGTGGTGGAGTTGGGACGCCGAGGCTTCCGCCCTGTGGGCTTCGGTCGACCCACACCGTTGGGACAGCAGCCGCCAAAATCCGGTCGCCCTTCTGCGCGATGTGGAAGCCGCTCGGTGGGCCGAATTGTCGGTCGAGCCGCTCTTTCTCGCTCGACTGGCGTCCGTCCTCGCACGTTTTCATGCGTACCTCTCGGAACCCGGTTGGTGCCGTAGCGGCGCGCCCGATGTTTATTCGGGAAAGGTTGCCTATTTTTCGATGGAGTTCGGACTCCATGCCTCCTTGCGCATCTATTCCGGCGGCCTTGGCGTACTGGCCGGCGACCATCTAAAATCAGCGTCTGACCTTGGTATCCCTCTTGTCGGAGTCGGCCTGCTGTACCGCAGTGGCTATTTTCGTCAAGTGATTGACGATGGGGTGCAGGTCCCCTCCTACCCTCACGCGGACTATTCCCGACTTCCGATCAAGAAAGTCACGCGCCCCGACGGCAGCCCACTGATTGTGGCGGCGCCGATCGCCCACCACGAGGTTCAACTCCAGGTGTGGCGGGTCGATGTCGGGCGCACCCGTCTGTACCTGCTCGACAGCGAATTAGACTCGAACAACGACCAAGATCGCACGTTGACCCACCAGCTGTACGGCGGCGACAGCGAGACCCGCATTCGCCAAGAGGTCGTTTTGGGGATCGGCGGTCTTCGCGCCCTGCGCGCTCTCGGCGAACATCCTGCCGTCTACCACATGAATGAAGGACACTGCGCTTTTGTCGTGCTGGAGCTCCTCAAAGAGAAGCTCGACAAAGGCCAGGAATTCCGCGATGCTTGGGCCGCGGTGCAACGGGAATGCGCGTTCACCACGCATACCCCCGTTCCCGCGGGGCACGACCGCTTCGGCGCGGAGCTGTTCGAAAAAACGCTTGGCGTTTACCGAAAGAGCCAGAGCTTGGAAGCACATACATTGCTCGATCTCGGACGCGTGCGCCCCGGCGACATCCACGAACCCCTCTGCATGACCGTTCTCGCATTACGAGGTTCAAACCGTGCAAACGGAGTAAGCAAGCTCCACGGCGCGGTGAGCCGCGACATGTGGCGTGCCCTGTGGCCGCGCGAAACCGTCGACAATGTTCCGATCGGCCACATCACCAACGGCGTTCATCCTTTCTTTTGGATGGCACCCACCGCTCGCTCCACTTTCGATCGTTGGGTACCCGGATGGCGGGAATCCACCTGGGATGAAGCGATCTGGGCCAAGGCGCTGGACATGCCGGACGACGCCGTTTGGGATCTCCGCAACCGCCTCCGCGCCAACATGGTGGAGACCTTGCGCCTCCGGACCGGCCGTTCCCTCGACCCCAATGCACTCACCATCGGCTTTGCCCGACGCTTTGCGCCGTACAAGCGCGGCGATCTCTTGTTCCGCGACCTCGATCGATTGGTAAAGTTCCTTGACGATGCCCCCGGCCAAGTCGTGTTCTCCGGAAAGGCGCATCCGCAGGATGTGGAAGGCAAAAAACTGGTGGCAGCCGTCATCAAATGGTCGAATCACGCTCGACTTCGAGACCGGGTGCTGTTTGTCGAAGACTACGACATGTTCGTCGGTCATGCGCTCACATCCGGCTGCGACGTGTGGCTGAACAACCCTCGCCGCCCTCAAGAGGCCTCCGGCACCAGCGGCCAAAAAGTCGTTCTCAACGGCGGACTCAATCTTTCCGTGCTCGATGGTTGGTGGGAGGAGGGCTACGACGGCACCAACGGTTGGGCGATCGGAGAGGGAAACAACGCTCCCGACCTCGGTTCTCAAGACCACTTCGATTCCGAGTCTCTCTATCACCAATTGGAAAGCTCGGTACTGCCCGAATGGCGGGAGCGCGACGTCAACGGCATGCCGACCCGGTGGCTCCATCGGGTGCGCCGTTCGATCGCCACGGGCGCTCCTCAATGGAATACCCATCGGATGGTCCGGGATTATGCGTTGAAGATCTACGCGCCGCTCATTCAGGAACAGCGCTAGCGCATCGGCCGAAAACCCTCGCAGGGCTCATGCCCAGCTTCCGTCCGGTGCTCGCTTTGCTCCTCGGGCTAAGCGCTTTCGATCCGCGCTCTAATGGAATTCATCCAACGTCCGTTTTGGCAGCACCGTCCCCACCGGGGTTCGCTGCCAAACGGCCCCTCTCTCACCTTTCTTCGCTTCCTTTGCGGAAAACTGATAGCGGTATTTGACCGCCCGCACAACCTTTGGCGGCCGCCCTGCAAACGGATCTTCGGCCAACAACCCCAACACCGCTGGCTCAGCCTCCAACAGCCGTTTCTGCAGGGTAAGCACCCACTTCTGCTGCTTTTTCCCTCCCAACGCCGCAAACCACATCTGCCAGTCCAGTCGCGGCATATAGCCAGGGATCAACGGCGGTCGACGGTCGAGCGCCCCCGGCTTGTAGCGGAACTCATAGGCCTTCCACGTCTTCCCATCTTCGCTACCTTCAAACACGATTTCCATGCGTTCGGTGGTCATTCGCGCAAACAGGCCATAGCCGTTCACCACTTTGAACGGTTCCAGCGCCTGCAGCACGGGCATCACTTGCTCCGGAAGGTGCTTGCCCTCGGCCACTTGCAGATCCGTGCGCACCAGAATCAACAGGGCCCACGGGATCCCCAAAATCCACGCGAATTTGGCGCGTGTCGCCTCCGCTTCCGTCGTTTTCGGGACCACCCCATCGTCAAAACACCACAATACCCACAACGCCGATAGGATCTGGAAATAGCCATAGTTTCCGGTCAACGCGAGCAATCCGAGCAGCAACAGGAAACCCGCGCCGGCGACACGTCTCGGGATGCGGCCGGCAAACAGTAGAAACGGCAAGAGCAGCTCGATTGCAAACATCAAACCCACCGATAGCTGATGAAACTCCAACGGCAGAGCATCAAAAGTCGGAGATATTGGGTTTGGAAGAGGCTGAGTCAGGTAGTGATACGTCAGCGCCGTGCCGTCCCGCCAGGTCGGATCTTCGCTCGCGAGCTTCACCCACCCCGAGAAAAACATCAGTCGAAACAACAACAACCGTAGCACCCACACGCCCACCGGCCACGGCTCAACATCATCCCGAGGCTGCAGCCGCCACGGCGCCACCAACAACGAGGCAAACAGCGTTTCCAACAGCAGGGTGTCCCACTGGAACCGTAAAAACACGCCAGAAACCGACACCAAGGAGAGCATCGACACATAGCCGAGGGCGACCCCGAGCCCTGGAATGCGGTTGGCGATCAACAGAAGCCCCGCCACCAACCCCAACAACACGATTCCGTACAGCGTCCATTCCCGCGGAAACAACCAGTACAGGCTTGGAAGTTCCAACATCCGACCCCAACCCAATTCCTGCGTCGCAAAGCGCAGATCGGATGCGGGCGCCAGACCATGGTCGCCGATCAGCCCGGCGAGCTGCCCCCAAAGCGACCCAAACACCAGGAGCAACACCGCTCCCAGGCCGCGCAAATACCACCACAAGATCCGACGATGCACACTACACCCAGGCATACTCTCGCTGCATCGCTTCTTTACCACCGGTCTCGAGCACCCGCCCGTGGGTGACGGTCACCCGATCGAAGTCCCACGCCATCAGACGATCCAGGGACGCCCTCAATAACGCCTTATCCTGCACAAAAAGCCGGAAGATACGCGAAGGACCAAAGGCGTTGTACTTACCGTTCACGGTCATGAAAAACCGCGTGAACCAATGCGGTGAATCGCAGATATGAAATGCCAAATCCGTCAGCAGCAGCGTGCGCGACGCCCGATGGTAAAACACCCATTCGTCCAATTGACGCAGGCCATGCATCGGGAGCGCTTCGATCGCACCTTGCCAAAGATCCGGCGCAACATCGGTGAGGGCCTCATCCAAGGTAAAATTGGTCTTCTTGCTGGCGAGCACCGCCGGCCCGAAAATACGCGCGGACGGCCACGCTTCCTTTGCCGGCCCTACGAACAGGTGATGAAAGGCATTGGGAGCGACCAACGCCGCCACCTCGCCCACGGCATCGATTTCGGCGATGGCCTGTTGGTCGAGCGGACCTGGAGAATGAACCCACAGCCGCCCATCGGGCAAACGCGCCACCGTGGTGCGCAATCCAAGCTGCATTCCGCCCTTCATAAACTCATGGTCCACACACCACAATCCGTCATCCAACACACGAAGTTGCGACATGACGTGCCTCCCGAGCGATTTCCGGGTATAGTAAACTCCATTGACCATATAGTCAAGGGAGTTTACCAATGGCTGGCCAAGACGAATACGCGCAGAAGTTGGAAAAAGCGAAGTCCGCAAGCACCGGACAGTTGTTGTTCAAGGCTGCGCGTCTGTTCAATGAGCGCGCTGTCGCGAAGATTCAGTCCTTGAATCAAGGACAATTGCGCGTCGCTCACACCCAACTCCTCCCCCACATCGGACTCGAAGGCACCCGCGCGACGGATCTGGCCAAGAAGGTCGGCATCTCGAAGCAGGCGGTTGGCCAGCTGGTGGATGATCTTGTAGAAATGGGCCTTTTGGAGCGCATGGCAGATCCAGAGGATCGCCGCGCACAGAAGATCGGCTTCACCGAGAAGGGCAAGCAAGCCCTCCTGCACGGGATCACCGTTTTGAGCGACATCGAGACCGAATTGGCCGAAGAAGTCGGCAAGACCAAGCTGAAGGGCCTGCACGACGGTTTGGCCGCCTTGATCGGGGCTTTGGAAGCCGAAGACAAGCCTGCCGAAGCTCCGAAGAAGAAGAAGCCGGCGCGCTGAAAGCCGCCAGCTTGCTTCGAGACGCCGCGCTTTCGCGGCGTTTTTGTTTGGATTGAGGTAGACTTGCTCGGGGAGAGCCATGGCCTCGCTGGATCGCCGCGCCGTCTATGAGCCGCGCACCGAAACCGTCCGCACCGGCGACGGGGATCATGTGCGGATCCGCGACCTTCATAGCGCTCTTTCCTCCCTTTCCGGCTACCAAATTCGTCGTTTGGCGCAGCGTGCAGGCATTCATAAGGGGATCAACGATCCCTTCGAAGCCAACGACCAGGAATCGATCAAAGACATCCTCGATCTTTGCCGCGGCATGCCCCAGTACTGCCGCTCGGTGGTGGAGGCGGGGATCAGCCTCGGTGCACCCGGAAAGCCCTTCGTAGGCCTGCTTCGCAATCGCATGTTTGGATCGGCGGGGGAAGGTGCCCACTCTTCCGCCAGCGACCCCACGTCGGATCCGAAGGTCTTCCGCTTCTTCTACGACACCAAAGATCAGGCCGGCGAGTACTCCTACTTCATCCGACACGATCGCAAGGTGGCGATGCTGCGAAACGGCCAACGTTTTGACAGCGACGAGCCTTACCAGAGTTCGTTCGTCGTCATTCGTACCATTCTCGGTCGGTTTTACTTGCGCTGGCCGGAACGCCATCGGGATGAACCCGCCTTCTACCTTCAGTCCGACGGCACGGCTCACTTCTTTCCAAGCGAAGGACTCGAATTTGAGGAGTTGTACCCCGGATATACCTATGAGGTGTTCGGCGTGCAGTTCTCCCTACCCGATGTGGGCGTCGACTACCGGTTTTGGCAAGACGACGCCTTTGACGAGGATGAACCAGAAGTCGCGAACGAAGCCCTTCCCGTCGACCGGCAAACCGAACTGTTGGAAATCCTCGAAGCCTGGGAGATCAGCATCTCTTCGCTCGATCAGCTTTCGAAGCACTTTCGAAAGCTGTCGCTCAAGTACCATCCGTTGAAACACCTCCACGCCTCGGATGAGGAGAAAATCGAGATCAACGAGCACTATCTGGCGATCACCAACGCCTACAACGAGCTCAAGAAGTACTACCGCTGATGCGCACCGGCGTAGTCATCGGGAAATTCCTCCCTCCGCACCTGGGTCATCTGCACCTGATTCGAGAAGCCCGGCGCCGGTGCGACCACCTGACCGTCTTGGTGTGCACCCTTTCCCGCGAGGAGATCCCGGGAGAGCTCCGGTTTCAATGGATGCGGGAGCTGGTCCCCTGCGCCGAGGTGATTCACGTCACCGACGAAAACCCCCAAGAACCCCACGAACATCCGGATTTTTGGGCGATCTGGCGCCACACCATCCTTTCACGATGCCGGCCCGATGTGGTGTTCACCTCCGAGGAATATGGCGATCCACTCGCCGCAACGCTCGGTGCCGTCCACGAGTGCATCGATCTCCCTCGGGCTCACGTACCGATTTCCGCGCGAAAAATCCGCTCGGATCCCATGCAGTACTGGGAGTTCATTCCGGAACCGGTGCGGCCATATTATGTCAAGCGAGTGGTGGTGACCGGCCCGGAATCCACTGGAAAAACCACCTTGGCCGAGGACCTGGCCAAGCACTTTCAGACCGTGTGGGTCCCGGAATTTGCGCGGGGTTACCTCGACGACAAACACGCTCGTCAACCTTCCGACGTACTATGCGAATTTTCCGACCTCGCACCGATCGCCAGATGCCAGGTAGATAGTTTAGAAACGGCCGCTCGCGCGGCCAATCGGCTGGTGATTTCCGACACGGATGCGATCGTCACCTCGGTGTACGCCCACCATTATTTCGGAGAGTGTCCCAAGGAAGTCGCCGATCTGGCTGCTGAGCAGCGGGCCGATCTCCACCTGCTCCTGGATGTCGATGTCCCCTGGGTGGAGGATCGCCAACGGGATCGCCCCCACCAACGCCAAGAAATGTTTGATCTGTTCCGAGCTGCGCTCGGAGACCGGCGCTACATTCGCATTCACGGGACCTGGGAACAGCGCTTTCAAACCGCTGTTGCAGCGATCCTCAGCCTAGGGGTTCCGTCGCCCCCACCGCACCGCTAGCGGAAAGCGCACGTCCCTCACCTCGTCCACCGGCCAAACCTCGGCGACTTCCTCCGAAAACGCGTGCAGAGGATTCACCCCCGTCGCTTTTTCGTACCGTTGACAGGCAGACCAAGTTCCCAAATAACCCAGGAATTCCGCTCGGTTCCAACGCACCGCCATCGCCACCTCCGGCGCTGGCCATTCCTCCAAGGGAATCTCAATGTCGCGGTAGCCGCGCTCCAAAATTCGCCGCTCCGGTGGCCAATAAGGGCCGATGGGCCCATCGTAAAAACCGAGCAGACGCTCGTCCACCTCGGGCGACACATACGCGAGCGCGTAACACCAACAGGCCCAGACGCCTCCGGGCTTCAACACCCGGCGCACTTCCTCAAAAAACCTCGGCGCATCGAACCAATGCAACGCCTGCGCGACCGTCACCAGGTCCACCGATGCAGGTTCCAAGGCGGTCCGTTCCGCCGGTTCCACCGCATAACGTACCCGTGGATCGGGCGTTCCTTGCTGGACTTGAGCCTCGCTCGCGTCCGTCGCGTACACCCGTTGGAAGTGCTTCGCCAGGGCGACCGCGGCCTGCCCCGATCCGGTGGCGACATCCCACGCTAAATTCTGTTCTAACGCGCGTTCCGCCAAGGTCGCGAACCAGGACTCCGGATAACTTGGCCGATATTTGGCGTATTGGTTGGCATGGCCCGAAAAGTGATCCTTGAACGTACTCATGTGTCCTCCAAGATCGACCCTCTTTCTTCTAAATCGGCTCTCCACGCGCCATCGCCGCCCGCCATTCGCGCCAGCCGCCCGCCGCCAGCACCAGAAATACCGCGTACACCACCGCCGTCGGATAGAGGCTTTTATACAGGAATACTCCCACGAGAATCGCGTCGATGGCGATCCACAGCGGCCAACACTCCACGTGTTTTCGTGTCATCCACCACTGTGCGACCAGGCTTGCTACCGCGGTGGCGCTGTCCAACGCCGGAAGTGCGGCGTCCGTATAGGATAACAGGAGGCAACGCCAGCCAAACGTACCCACCAGGAAGAATAGCGCCCCTCCGACCAACGGAAACTGTGAAACCTTGGTGACAGGGAACTTCTTCGACGGGCGTCCCCAGCTCAGCCAACCGTAGATCCCCATCCCAAAGAAGAACACCTGCAGCACCATATCCGCGTACAACGCAGATTCACGCATGACTTCGACATAGACAAGCGAGCTTACCATTCCGATCGGCCAACACGCGATGTGGCGACGGACGGTGAGCCACACCGAAATCAGCGCGGTCAACGCCCCGAAAATCTCGAGCGGCGTCATGACCGAGGTCACCGCGTTGTACAGTTCGCTGGCACCCATGCGGTGCTGTACCACGCACGCACAGGCGCGACAAACATGCTCGAAACCCCACAACAATTTGAGCGCCGCACCGGCAAGGCCTATCGTCCGGACCCTGCGCTGAAAGCGTTCGGACGTCCCCTCAAAGGCGATGAAGCTCTCCGAACGCAATTCCGCTTCCCAGGGGCCTGCGGCATGGCATCGTTTTTGGGCCTCGATGCCTCTCCTCCCACGCTCGGCCCCGTCGGGCAGGAACACGCCTGGCTCACCGACCAGATTGAGCACAGTTTTTCCAATGGTGCCCGCCACGTTGGAACCCTCGCGGTCCTGCAACCGTTGCGGTTCGGACCGCTTCGCGGCGAATACGATCGCCCTCCCATCGGAAAAAACGGGGAAACCCTCCCGGTATGGGCTTTCCCAAACCGCCCGGTGACACCCGACGACGCCGTGGTGTGGATCCCCGCCACTCTGAGCGATCTTCCTTGGGACTTCATCGCAGACGCGAGCGACCTCCCCGACGTCTCGACAGAACGCGACGAGGCGACCGAGCAATTACGAAGGTATCGTGAGGAACTTTCCGCACTAAAGGGCGCAGGTGCTGTCCCAGTGGCCGGCGCGTGGTCCGAAATCTCGCTTGAAACGCGGCAAGCGACCCTTGAGCGCCACCGTGTGCCTCCGGTGTGGACTCCTCGATGAATCTCGTCTTCGATCCGCATGAATTTCACCGCTCGCGGATCTATGCTGGTGAAGTTCATCTGTTGCGGAGCACGCCTTGCTCTGCCGCCTTGTGTTCGCGGGTATGGACGGAGATCGTCAAGTCGCTTGACGATTCGGATCCGCGCACGATCCGGCGCCGCCTCGATAATCCCACGTTCTTCGAACGTTTTGCGGTCCCCCGACGGGGGGTAGGTCTGGACCCGGACATCCTTCAACTCACGCGCCAGCTGCTTCGGGAGCTCGGGTATCCAGCGCACACCCTCTTCGATCGGCCGAGAATTCGTTCGGTGCAATCTGGAGGACATCACATTCCTGAAGCTAGCCCCGCCTACGGACTGCACCGCGACACCTGGTACGCCAACCCTCAAGCCCAAATCAACCACTGGCTGCCGCTTCACGACACCACCCCAGAAGAAGTATTCGGTTTCTTCCCCGAGTTTTGGAGCCGCCCCATCGCCAACACCTCGGCGTGCTTCGACTACGACGACTGGAATCGAACCGGCGGATTTCAGGCGTACCAACACGCTCGTCCTTCAGAACAGATCCATCCATCGACGCCGCCCCTGGACTCCTCCCGAGCGGTGCGCATCGCGGCTCCAGCGGCCTACATCCTTCGGTTTTCAGCGGCGCACCTTCACGGCACCCTCCCCCACGACTCGGGCTTCACCCGCTACAGTCTGGAGATCCGAACGGTCGATCCCGAGGATCATGCGGCGGGGATCGGGGCCCCCAACCTCGACAATGCTTCGCGCGGCAACATGACCCCCGATCTGCTGAGGTTGGGCGACGGCTGAACGTGCGTTATAGCGGCGGCGGGAGGAACCATGATCGCCGCATTTTGGGCTTTTTTCGCACAAGCGGAGCCCACCGACGCTGACGACCCGGAGGCCATCGTCGTCCAGGGTCTCAAAGCCGACGAACGAGCACCGATCGCCAATACGGAGCTCGATCGCGCCGAAATTTCCGCGCGCGACCACGGCGATGAAATCCCCTTTCTGTTAGCCCAAACCCCGTCCGTGCAGGTCTGGTCCGATTCCGGCAGTGGAAGCGGGTATTCCTACTTTAGCATCCGCGGCATCCACCAAAACCGGTCCAACATCACGTTGGATGGCATTCCGCTCAACGACGGAGAGGACCTCGGAACTTACTTTTCGAACATCGCCGGATTCACCGGCATGATCGACAACCTGCAGCTCCAGCGCGGGACCGGGAGTTCTGCCGTTGGCGCCCCATCTTTTGTAGGCGCCGTTCACTTCGAATCCCTGGCCCCTGCCCACGAACCCCAAGCGACCATCCGTGGATCCGTCGGTTCGTACGGCACCTTGCACGGTTCGCTGGTGGCCCATTCCGGTGAGCTCCCGCACGGCTTTCGGTTCGTCGGCCAGCTCGCGATGCAAGACACCGATGGATACCGCGATCACTCCTTTGTTCGGCAGCTTTCAAGTTTCGTGAACATCGTTCACGAAAGCCCAAACGACGAACTCAGGCTGATGGGCATCTTCGGAAGAGAGAAGTCTGGGCTTGCTTTTTACGCGAGCGATGCGGCCACCCTGGGCACCGATCCTCGAAACAACCCCCTGGATGAAGCGGAGGTGGACGCCTTCGGGCAAGACATCGTCCAATTGGAATGGAAACGCCGCCTTTCCGATCACACCAAGATGCGCGCCTCCCTGTATTACAACGGCGGCCAGGGATTTTACCGGTTGTGGGCAGATCCGAGTACGCAACTCGATCTCCTCGAGTTCCAGCTGGACGGTCAAGCGATCGGAGGATTACTAACCTTTGAGGTAAATAAAGGTCCGGTCACCTACATCCAGGGCGTCAACGGCAATGTGTTCTGGCGGGAACACGCTCTGGACCTACACGGTGCGCAGCTGTACGAAAACACAGGGTACAAGACCGATGCCAGCGAATTTTCTCGCGTTCAAGTGGACGCGGGCAAGGTCCATCCCTACGCCGAAATCCAGCTTCGGCACGCCTCTTTTTCGTACCGCGGCGATCCCGAGATCGAGGCCGTTCAATGGCTGTTCGTCAACCCAAAACTTGGCGCCAAAGCGTTCTTTGCCCGTGACCGTCTGGCCGTGTGGGGATCCGCTGGGTTAGGCAGCCGCGAACCCGGACGAAGCGACCTGTTTCTTGGCGAGGATCAACCCAGCATTGCCCACGATCTCCGTGCGATCCACCCGGAGCGGGTCGTCGATCTCGAACTCGGGCTCGACGTTCGGCTCCCCAATGAGGGAGAAGCTAAACTCGGCCTATATGCTGTGGAATTCTGGAATGAGATCGCAGCCACTGGTGAACTCACCGAAATGGGGCTGTACAAGCGAAAAAATGTCGGGCGGAGCTTCAGGCGCGGAGTGGAACTCGAGGCGAAAGCGCCAATTGGCTCCTTCGTTACGCTAAGGCATGCGTCGGCATTCAGTTGGAACCGGATCGGCAGCTGGACGCAAACCTACGATGTGTTCGGTGAAAGCGGTGAATACCTCGGCGCTGAGGCCCGCACGTACGAGGGGGTGCAGCCGCTGCTCACCCCGAACTGGACCGTTCAGCAGGCCGTGCTGATAACACCGACGTCCTTCATCGGCGTAGAAGGCTCTGTTCGCGCGGTAGGCGCGTCCTACCTCGACAACACCAACCAGCCCGATTTGGTCGCACCTGCCTGGTTCCAAATCGACGCCAATGCCTGGTTGGATGCGTCCAAATGGACGCGCCTTCGAACTACCCGCCTCTCCCTTTCCATCGACAACCTGGCGGATCGCACCACCGTCTGGCCCAGTGGCTACAGCTGGAGCTGGCTACAGCAGGATTCCAGCGGTGAAAGCACAGTAAATGGGATCCCTTATTACTACCCCCTCGCGGGGCGCCGCGTGATGTTTGGTATCGAGCTCGGAGTGTGACGGAGGATCGCCATCGATCCGCGAGTGCGTTCACCCCACGCTTCTCCGCGTTTATGCTCCCGGACGAGTGGCCCGCGGCAATGCGGACCGGAGTCCTAGCGAATGAGTTTGTCCCTCGGCGTTGGGCCGTTGATCAGCGGTGTTTCGCACCCTAGCGGAAAGGCGGAGTATCCTCCGCCCTATTCCGTCGGCACCGCGATGGGGGAGCATCTACGCGTCGAATCCCTGTTCCGTATCACGGAACACCGCCTGTTCTACCTCGCCAACAACACGGGGCCGAAGTGGAATCGGAGAAAATGCTGGTCGTGCGGTAACATCTGGTCGCCGACGCAAGCACAGAGCTGTTCCTACTGCCAAAAGCCGCTGCGAGACCTTCGGCTGTTGATGGCCACCCGCTGGGAACCCCATTGGTACAAAGGTTTTGAAGAACTCATCAACCAACGGTTGCGGCACTTAAGCTTGGTCACGCCGGCTGTGCTGTTCTACCGAGACGGTCGAATGATCTCGGTCTACCATTACAATGGTGAACATCTCCTCGCTGATGTGTCAGCACCGATGGCTCCCGATCGGCTGGTGGTGTCGACGCACTCCATCTGCCGCGTCTTGCTGTTTCTCCATCAAAAGGGCGCCATTATCCCACACTTTGGCGCCGAAAATGTCTTAGTGATGCCCGACGACACGGTTCGCGTGTTCGATCTAGATATCACCGACATGTTGACCGATGAAGCGACCTTATGGCGGCACTCGCCGGACCTCCCGAGCAAGAACGTCCGCGATCTCGCTCGCACGATGCAAAGGCTCTGCCCCCCCGAACATCAAGAGTTAATGCTGCTTTTAGAGCAGGGGCGCCTCGGTCATTTCGACGGCATCCGACCCTTTGGTAAAGCGCTTTCCGATCTCTACAACAGCGGCCGCGCGACCCCCGTCGCCACCTGGGCGGCGGCCCACACCGACCAAGGACTCGTTCGAAAGCACAATGAGGATGATTGGGGCTGGCGTATCCTCGGTGGAGACGTGCGCCTGTACGCGGTCGCGGACGGTATGGGCGGACACGACGACGGAGAAGTGGCGTCCCAATTGGCTATCGACACGCTCACCCAAAAGCTCGCAGGAGCTAAGGGTTCCATTGACGTCCTCGGCAAGGAACTGGAAAAGGCTTTCTTTGCCGCAAACCAGGCAGTGACCGCCCGCAACAAGGCCGAACACAAGCAGATGGGCACGACCTTGGTTGCCGCCATCGTCGAAGGC
Source organism: Pseudomonadota bacterium (assembly GCA_005797785.1). GTDB lineage: Bacteria > Myxococcota_A > UBA796 > UBA796 > SYKL01. The sequence continues at coordinate 13,036 of SYKL01000475.1, forward strand.
AAAAACGCTGTGATCGCGAACGCCGGCGATTCCCGCGCCTATTTGTTCCGCCGCGGCAAACTCGAACAGCTGAGCCGCGATCACACGATCGCACAAGAATTGATCGATGCCGGCAAACTGAAACCCGAGGATGCAGGCAATCATCCCCGCGGAAATGTGCTCACGTCCAACCTCGGCGGGGAAGACGAAGATCTCGACGTCGCTGTCAAGAAAATCACCCTAGAAGCCGGCGATCGGTTGCTCCTGTGCTCAGACGGCCTTTGGGGCGCCGCGAGCGATGCCGCCATCACGCAGATCTTAGCGTTGTACGCAGAAAAGTCAGAGGCTGTGCGCGAGCTGCTCCGCACCGCTTATGACGCGGGTGCCCCGGACAATGTGACCGCGGTGCTGATGGACGTTTGATCGTCAGGCGTCAGCCTCGAACCCAGACATCGATGCACCGCTCGAAGTGGTACATCAAAAATCTGGGAAATCGCACAAAAGAGATGTACCGGTTGGCGTCCGCGGAAGCAGGGCCCCCATTCACTTCTTCGCTTCGACCTTCTCACCCGTTTTCGCGTTCACGAAGATCGCCGTCCCCGTCCAGTCCTGGCCTTTCGGCGTGCGCTTGATCTGCATCTTCAGCTTCACACCATCCCGAACCAGCTGTTCCGGAGCTTCGTAGGGGCAGATCCGCTTCGACTTGGCTTCCAGCCGCCGCGGCGTGCCGCCGTTAAAACCGATGGAAACCACTGTGGTTTCACTCTTTTTGTCAAGGGTCACTGGAGACTGGCTCAGACCACCGCCCATGGCATTCCGCCAGGTCTGAAAAGACACCGAGTCAAACGGAATATTGACCACCGCGGCGGGATAACAACCGCTGTTCGAGTCGTAGTCCTCGAGCGTCGCGGGCACCTCAATGTCGAAAGTGGTCGCTTTGATCTTCCCTTCGATCGGTCCCATGACGTAAATCACGGATTCATCGTACGCCCGCTGACGTTTGTCGAACACCGCATCCGCCTCGCCGGTGTTTTGAGTGACAGGAGTCAACTTGCTCTTCGAACCATCTACTTCGGCCTTCACCGCATCGAAAAACTCAAAGAACTTCGAAAAGTCAGTCCCTTTGATGGAGATCGTCTGCGCGGGCACCGCCGAATAGGCCTTTTCTCGCTGGTCGTCGAGCGATAATTGAGTCCCATTGTAGAAAATCGCCGCTTTCGCCGCAAACGCCTGAATGATCTCCTTCGATACTTTGCGATCGATCATCGCGTAGACGTGCCGTGGCAGGAAAATGTCCTTCGACTCTTTGATCTCCTTCACCACATCCGCATCGGGGGCTTTGCCGTTGATCATGCCCACGATCTCGTCATAACTTGCTGCAAAAGCGGTGTTTGATAGCAACACACCCATCAACAGCAAACTCCAGCGATGGCACATGAAACCTCCCACGCAATCGTATACCAGAGACACGCGCGGTGGACATTGTCCTCCGCAGGAGCGCGGAAGTGGCGAATCATTTCGTGGTCACGTGGCGGGATCCACAATCCGCCGAATTCCTTCAACTCAAAGTGAAATCCATCCAAGACTCACAATTGGGGCTCACTTTTGTGGCTCTGTCCGATTTTGTGCTAGAGGCTGGCACGGCGATCGTCAATCCCACTCAAGAGGCGTTACATCGTCGTTTTGAGCATACCAAGATGTTGCATTTGTCGATCCACTCGATCGCCAGCATCGAAGAGGTGGGTCCCGATCATCAAGGGCTGACCCTCCAAGGAAATCGAACCAACCTCCTCCTGTTTCCGCCCGAAAAGCGGTAGTCTGGGGCCGGAGTCGGCATGCGCTGGCAGCGCTTTCTCAGTCGGTTTGGGGCGTGGTGGGATCGGGTGGAGCGCCGTCTTCACACGCTGAGAATACGTTTTCGCCGGCAGCGCCGCGAACTGAAGGATGAAGCCAAGAAGATCGGCGAAGATCTCTGGGACCTTGTTGACGATCTCCCCTTTGTACCGGAACTCCCGAGAATTCGCCGGGTTCGACGCCAATACTATGGACATGGCGCATTCATGGGCGCAGCACCGGCGTTGATGGCGGATACAAACTGGCGTCGGATCTTGGCTTTCCTTATGCCGGATGTTTATTCCCAAGTCACCGCCGCAATTCGGGCTGGCGCGAACGCCCCCAAACTCATCCCCATGTTTGAGAACAATCCGGTGATGTGCGCCTACGGGGTGCACGAAGGACACCGGTTTCGCAAGGAAGAACCCGAAGAGAACGACGAGCACGACCTTGCGGGCCACGAATGGGATGTGTTCGTCAACAGCGCCCTGGTAGAAGACTGGGAAAACGCGTCGGACGAACAAAGGTTGCCGATCATCGCCAAGATTGTGGACTCGATGTTGATCGCTCACGCCTCCACCACCGACACGGTCCAAGAGGCGATCGGCATCTGCCAGTACGAAGACGTCCGTAAAACGCCCAAAACCGCACTCGGAGGCGTGGAGCCGCAAGCGTGGCTGGATTTGTTTTCACGTGCGCTGCGGCTAGCCGCCGCCCCCGATCTGAGCGCGGCGATCCGCCAGATGTCCACCGAACCCCGAGTGGAAACGGAAGAAGAGTGTAGGAAATACACCTTTGCCTCCCCCGCTTCCATCCCCGCCGCCGTGGAGACCTTCCGACGGCTGACCGGCCGCGAGCAGTTCAGCATCATGCTGGAGATCAAGTCCCTGCGAAGCACGTCTTCATTGCTGGGTGCGCTGGTCCAGGAGCTCAACCGGAGGCACATTCACGTGGTGGGCGTGGGCTCCTTTCTGCTCGACGAAATTCGTGGGGTGTCCGAAATCACCCAAGTACTGGAAGAACGGCTTCTTCCAGGCCCCCGCGAGGTGCTATTCCTGCATTTTGCCGGCGACCTACAACACGGCTGCCTCGAGGGAACGATTCCGTCGGGTCAAAGTGTGATGTTCAACGGTGCGAGCTTGCTGGATGCCAGCGATCCCGAGCTCGGGCCCGTGCAATATGCGCTCAAAGACGATGTGATCGCCGATCTCGCGAAATACCGCGATCGATTTGAGCTTGCGATTGGACTCTACGTCCAAGAGGGCGACTGCGATGCGGCCGCCGCCGGCCTCCTTTCCGAACTCGTCCATCGCGAGTCTGGCCTTTTCTCCCTCGGATTCGCCTGGGGCGCCCTCCCCCACCAAGCCAGTTTTGATGGCGCGGGGGCCGATCATCGGGGCTACGGCGGCCAAAAACTCCTTGAGTACGTCGGAAAAGCAAAGCAATGGGAAGTGCGGGGCGACTCGATTTCGTAAAGCGCTTGACTAACTTTCGCGTCCACCATCGCCCTCCAATTTCCGTGCGATCCCCCTCCCCAACAGCTAAGACCTCGTTCGGAGGCGGCGTGTCGATCCCGTTGATGCTCACTCTTTGGCTCGGTTGCGCGGGCACTTCAGAAGCTCCGAAAGCGGATTTTCCTCCATTGAACCGGTCGGAATTCAACCAGCGAGCGGTGGAGTTGGATGCGCCGGTGTTTTGGCGCATCGACGAACAAAACCCCGGGATCCTCGACGCGGGCGAAGTGGTTGCCCTGTGGCGGCCAGGTTCTCCGGGTCACTACCTTGAAGACGGCCAATTTACGGCAGAGTTCATCGAGCTCGTCGAAAAGATCGCTCGGGGCGAGGATACGCCAAAACTCACGGACGACGAAAAATCA
>SYKL01000476.1 GCA_005797785.1 Pseudomonadota bacterium
GCCGTTGGGCCCGAGCAGGCCGAAGCACTCACCGGGCTGCACCTGAAGATTCAGGCGATCGACGGCGGCATAGTCGCCAAAGGACTTGCACAGATCCTGGGCGGCGATCAGGGGGACGGACAACGGCACCTCCCGGGTTCCCTAACTTGCTGGCGGGGGGATGAGAAAGTAAACTCGGTTTACCGTTCGGGGGATGCATGTGGCTCGCAGCTTGGTTGGGACTATCCTTGGCTTACGCGGGCGATCCGTGCCCGATCGACTTTCGTTTGACCAATTTGGGTCCGCTCGACAAACCCGGCGCAGTGCCGATCGAAGAAGATAAGATCTTCCAGGACTTGCGCGCCTTTGTGGAAAAGAGTGAATGCACCACGGTGGAGGTGGCCCTCTCCGACGCGGGAACGGTGCCGCTTGGGAAGGAAGGAGAAAACGTCAACTTGCAGGGGTGGCGCCTCCAGCAGCTGTTGATGGACAGCGAAGGCGGATTTCGTTGCAAGGATGCGCACGAAGTGCTGATCGCGCTGTCGGCCACCAACCACACAGGATTTGTGGTGTACCAACGCGGCACTCGGCGCGTGCTGCTCACCACTGCCGGGTGGGGCACCGTGTGCATGGACACCACCGAGCTGGAAAAAGGCGGGGAGGCCGCGCTGAAGAAGTTGTGGGATGGAGCGACCGGAAAATTGGTCAAGGATCGCCACGACAATCCGTAGTAGACTTTGGACGTACGGAGTCCAACCATGTATCTGACGATTGTGGGGGCCTTGGCGGGAGCATACTGCGCGTTTTGGCTAGGGTTCGGTATAATAGGTGGGAAAACCCTTGATAATGTTGCACAGCTGATCGACAAGCGCGATGCGAAGTTCAAGCCGATGCTCGTCGCCTACGGCTGTGGCTTGGCGATCAGCGCCGGGCTGCTGTGGCTGAGTCCGGGTTAGAGCGGCCATTCGACATACCGTCCAGCAGCGGCCATCACCGGATCGACGTGGTAGCAAGCCTCTTTTCCAGCTTCACCATTTCCGTGTAGGTTTCGGCGATCCGGTAACCATGAGTCTCATAAAGTCGGATCAACTTAATGTTTTCGGTTGACGTGTACGTGACCGCCAGAGGGAGCTGGCGGGAACGCATCCACGCCTCGCCGGTATGGAGCAGTTCGGAGGCGATCTTTTGTCGGCGCGCTTCTGGAACGACGTAGGTGGTGGAGTGCAACCCAAACTTCTGGCCTTCGTCTGTGTGTTCCACGCGCACGATGGTGTGACCGAGGATTTCCCCGCCTGCCCCCTCGGCCAACCACACCTGCCCCTCGCAGGAACCGTCGAGGTGGTACTGTACCCGCTTTACCAGCCACTCCATCGAATAGAGCGCCGTACCTCGCTCTTCGCCGAGCACTTCGATCAGAGTCATCCGCATCCGATGGGCGACGAGAGCGATTTCTTGGGAAGAAAGAGGATCGATTGGGCGAATCATGCAATCCTGTAACCCGAATGCAACGGGTGTGAAGCGAAGTTTGCACCGACAAGGGCGTTGGCGGCGGTTAAGCGGGCGGCGGTTTTGGGGGTTGCCATGCTTCGCATTCGCCGTTCGGTCCTGGTGGTGGGGTTCGCGTTCTGGTCTCTCGCTTGCGGTGGGATGCCGACGCCGAAAATTGTGTGGGAAACTCCCGAAGAGGGCGCTCCGGCCGATGCGGTCACCGACACGGCAGGGGCCGAGGAAGAGGTGGTCGAACCTGGGACGCCAAAACCTCGGCCAAAGCCAAAACCGACAAACAAGCCGAATACTCCCACGCCCCAGCCGCAGCAGGATCCGCCGAAGCCGACCAACACGGCTTCCTCCACCAAGGGAAAAGGTCAGATCCAAGTCAGTACCACGGCCGGGGTTCAGCTGATCGTCGATGGTCAGCCCATCGGTTACGACGCGCCGTCGGGCTCGTACATCGCCGATGTGCGCTCGGGAACGCATCAAATCGAAATCATGAACATGCTCGGGAAGATCTCGGCGACGGACACGGTCAACGTTCCCAACGGCGAGCGCGTGCGCTACCGTTACAAAAAGGGCGGAGATCTCTCGTTATTGGGCAATGTGACGGCGACGTTTACGGCACCCCCGCCGGCGCCTGTGGCCCCTGCGCCGTCGACCTACCAGGGTAGCATTGAAATCACGGGATTGGACGCCTCCTATAGCACGGTGTTCGTCAACGGCCGCCGGATCAACAGTTCCAACGGCTCCTTCATTTTAGGTCAATTGAATGCGGGCAACCACGACCTCCGCGTCGAGCAGTATTCGAGCGTCATTTATACCGGCGCGATCGAAGTTCAGGCCGGAAAAAACCACCGTTGTTTGCTGACCTACGACAACTATGCGGCCGCGTATTTGGATTGCCACTGGACGTCCCCGGCCTGGAATTGAGGCCATGCGGTACACCATCGATCTTCGGAACATTGCTTCATTTGCCGACTTTGTAGAAGCCGTGAATGTGGGCTTGATTCGCCCTGCGGGCGGCGAATGGAGCGGCAATCTGGACGCCTTCCACGACTACCTGTCGTGGCCCGGGTACGACACCTACGAATTGGCGTTTCAAGGGGCCGATCATGCGGCAGCGGCGCTCGGACACGCGGCCATGGTGGCGTGGTTGGACCAGGTGCTGCTTTATTGCCACCCTTCGAACCGGTGGGATTTCGAACGGCGAAAGGAGCTCGCCTCGCGCGGTGAGGGGGAAACGCTGTTTGAGAAGCTGCTTGGGATCGTTCGGGCGGAGGAGCGAGTGCAGTTGCGGTTGGGATGAGGGGCGGCTGACGTTGGTGAGCCGCGACGGCCGCATGTCAGGATATGGCGTTTCGCAGCTTTGGTAATGGAGGAAAGCGCAGTCCGACGGCCGCCCTTTATGCCGGAAACTGAATTCGGTCCTCCTTCCAGGCGACGACCTCGATTTGGTAACCGGAAGGATCATCAACATACCAGGAACTCGAAAAAGGGTAGGTGATCTCACCGGTTCCGTAGCTTACCTGGATGTTTTGTTCGGCCATCGTTCGGATCCAGACCTCGCGATCGGCGATTCGAAGCGCGAAATGGTTGAATCCGCCGCCTGGGCCGCGATGTTCTTCGCCTTGGTACAGGCACAGCATGGCGTCGCCAGCGCGTAGGATCGCAAACGGCGCTCGACTGAACCCGCTTTCGACGACCACAAATCCAAATACCCGTTGGTACCAGGCGATCGTCGCTTCCAGATCGGCAACGTAGAGGTTCAAGTGATCTAAGTGTCGTACAAACATGATTTTCTCCAGAGTTTGTACTCCGAAGATGCCCGACGGATGTTGATATAGCAACGCTTTGGTTGTTATAGCAACCAAAGGTTGGAGTACCGACATGGACGAACAGGAGCTTGGACGAAACCTCTCGACGAACCTGCGTTGGCTGCGGGAGCGACGGGGAGTCACGCAGGCGGCTTTGGGGGAGGTTTCCGGCGTGCCTCGGTCGACGATCGCGGCGCTGGAGAGTGGGTCCTCCAATCCCACCTTGGGGGTTGTGGCGCGCTTGGCGACCGGATTGCAGGTCACCCTGGATGAGTTGTTGTCCGCGCCCAAGGGGCTTGGAAATCGCTATCCACGCGGCACGCTGCCGGAGGAGCGGCGCGGTCCCAAGGGGTTGGCGGTGGTGCAGACGTTGCTTCCGGATCCGATCCCCGGGTTGGAGTTCCAGCGGCTGGTGTTGCCGCATGGAGCGCGGTTTGCGGGGGTGCCACACCGGCCCGGGACGCGGGAGTATTTGTATGTGGAGTCCGGCGAGGTGGTGTTGAACGTCTCCGGCGAGCGTTTCGAGGTGTCGGCGGGAGACGTGGTGTCGTTTCGCGGGGATCAAGCGCATGCCTATGCGGCCGTGATCGGGGATGCGGTGGCGATTTCGGTGGTGGCGTTGGCGCCGGGGTAGAGGCTTTTAGGGGGCCTTCATCCGCCGCTTCAACCGCAACGGAATTTCGGTCTTCGGCCGTAGCGAAATCAACGGCTCCCGCTTTGGCTCCCACGGCGCTGCCAGCGTGATTTCATACCGCTGCAGCATTTGAATGAACACAATCTGCATCTCCATCATTCCAAGGCGTTCACCCAGGCAAAACCGCGGCCCGCCGCTGAATGGAAAATAGGAATAGGTGTCGCGTTCGGCGCCGCCCATGAAGCGTTCGGGGCGGAAAACCTCTGGATCCGGCCACACATCCGCCCGTCGCTGGATCACATACGGGGAAACCAGAACCGTCGCCCCCGCAGGAATGTCGTATTTCCCGAGGGTATCGGCTTGAATCGCCTCTCGTCCCAGCGACCACACCGGCGGGTACAAACGCATCGATTCTTGAATGACCGCTTTTACCTTCTCCAATTTGGCGAAATGGGCCGCCGTCGGTTTTTCCGAGCCTACCACCTCGTCCACCATGCCATGAAGCTCCTTTTGAAGCTCCGGGTACTGAGTCATCAGGTACAAACACCAACTCATGGCCACGGCCACCGTCTCGTGGCCTGCCATCAGGTAGGTGACCAAGTGGTCTCGCAGCCAAACATCGCGATCGGTGCCATCTTCCGGTCGAGGGCCCGCCCCGTCCAACAAAGAAATGAGGTTGAACTCCCGGTGTCCCTTCTCGCGGGATTGGGCGATCCAGTCGTCCACCGCCTCATGGATCACAGCGAGCGACTTGTAAAATGACTTCTTTCCCGGTGTATTCACATAGGGGTCGACGTCAATGACCGCGGCGAGGCGATGATCGAGGTGCCGAAGGCACGCACCGATGGCGTCCAACAACCGGGTTTCATTGTAGCGAACTTCCACATCCAGAACCACTTCCACGAACACCCGGAGGGTGAGCGCGGACAGCGATCGGATCGTCGGCCAATTTTCGCTTTCCCAGCCTTCGATTGGATCACGGGTGACATCCACAATCTTGGCCAGCATCGCGGCAGTGCGCTCATTGCGGAACGCCGGTGCGGCGGACGTGCGGCCATGACGCCACGTTTCATCGTGAGTGGTGATCAGACCTTCGCCGAGCATGTCCTTGACGATGCGAAAATCGAAGCTTTTTCGGTAGTTTTTGGCGTTGGTCTGGAGGACGTGCCGCGCCAGATCCGGGTGCGTGGCCAGATAAAATGGCTTTCCAGGCACCGGAACCTTGACCAGGTCTCCGTATTTGGTGGCGATCGCCTGCACTGCGGCCGCTCGATCCTTAAGTAGCGTCGGTACCGACAGCAGAAAAGCGAGTCGGGGCATCTGGGGGGGCGACTGGGTCATGTTTACGCCGTGGCAGGTTCGATTGCCTTAGCGGAGTTTCGTGCGGCCGTGTTCATTTTCGCGAGTGCCTTGCGACCGTTGTTGTATGCCTCGGGAGAACGTACGATCCGGCTACCAAATCCGAGTTTCCGGTCGGTAATAAACTCCACCATCACCATCGTCCAGGAGTTGTGGGAGACGAGGTTGTCGTAGTGCTCAGGAGCCATCGCCTTCAGCTTTGGCAACTCCCAACCTGGAACATTCATGAAATCGTGGTGTTCGTTGTGATAACCGACGTTGAAACAGAACAAATTCAGGATGCCGTAGTACGAGTAGGTCTCCTGCCCCTTCGCAAAGACGTAATGCTCGTGGATAAAGTGGGCCGCTACCGGGTGGAAACTGTGACCGAAGTAGGTGGAGATGGCGAAATAGGCGAGCGCCCAACCGCCGAAGGTGTAGTAGATCGCGATGTTCACCACCACCATTTGCAGCGCGTTGACCAGTTCCAACTTGCTGATGCCCTTCGCGAAAGTGGAGCCACGGACTGCATAGACGGGCAGGTAGAATACCCACCACAGGAATTTTAAGACCGTGTTGTTGTTGACGTATTTCACCTCGAATTCGTGAGGGAGATCCGTGTCTCCCCCGTCGGTAACGCCGAGGTGGGTGTGGTGGCTGATGTGGTACTTGCGGAAAGTGGCAGCGCACGGGATGAACATCGGCAGATTAGCGAGGAAAGAAACGGCGATGTTTTGATTTGCAGTGCGAGCGGCCAGATTATGCGAAGTTTCATGAATCGACATCGCCAGCCAATGATTGAGGATCGCGCCTACGAAGAACGACAATGCGATGAGCCCGGCGATGTGGAGCCAAGTGAACGCCATCAGGCTCTGAACTCCGGCACCGATCGCGAATTGCGCGATAACCACCGCGATGGTCACCCAAGTGGTGCGAAGATCGTAACCATACAGGGACTTGATCTCCGGGTGCTCCGCCAAAATTTGAACGCGACGGATCGCATGCGGTTCGCCGGTCTGGACATGCACAAACGCCGGCGCGGTAGGATCCTGCTTCGAAGATGCGGAAACCGTCGAAAAAAACGATTCGCTGGTGCTCATATTCATATCCAGAAAAGTCTGGTGGGTGCACCCGGCAGAAATGCACCGGAAGCGACCCCTAGCTACATCAGGGTCGAAGCACTCGCAACGACTTTTTTCCTGTTACAACTTGGTGTAACCCAGTGTTACCACTCAAAAACGGCGGTTTAGGTGGCGTCTGCTTACGAGCTGGTATTGCGACATCCGGGCCGAGCCTCAGAGTTTACAAAACGAGGTCCGCCACTTTACATGAACGTGGTTCGGCCCGGCTCCGATGGTAACGTTACTTGACGATCGTACGCAGCCAGGAGTCCACCGCTTCGTACGGAGGGGTGCTGTCTTCGGTGTTATCACCGCTCGAACGGAACGAAAACATCGGACATTCGTTGTCGGGGGCAAACACCTTGGTGTCGACCTTGGCCCCGGTGCGTCGGTCGTAGACGATGACTTCCGTCTCCTTCAGGGAAAGTGTGAGGTCCGGAGCGGGTTTGCTGTCTGAGGTGTACCCGGTGCACACCTTGGTGCCTTTTTCCTCCGGCAGCTGGCGGCTGACCGCGATGTAGTCGAGCTCGGAAAGCTTCCCTTTCTTCCCGATCCATTCCTTTCCGGACAGGGCGCCGGGGGAGTACAGGCTGTCGGTCTTGTTGGGGTCGTCTACTTCCGTTCCAAAGGTGACAGGTCCATTTTCGACGGTCTTGAGTAGATCGGACACCCCATAGGCGACGCCGGTGGGCGGTGCCTTGGTTTCGGCCGTGCCACCGTCCGCAAACGTAAATACCACTGAAAATCCAGGGTCAAAGTTCTCTAACTCGTCGATGGTGAAGGCTCCGATCTTCTCTTTGATCGGCACCTTGATCAAATCGAGGGTGTCGGAGTCGACGGTGTGCTCCTGATCTCCGGTTTTTACCTTGGTTCCGGCGGGGACTCCTTCGAGTTTGATGACGTAGTTTTCCTCGTGCCCATAGAACTCGCCGTTGTAGGTCGCCGATCCTCGTTGGATTTTGAACGAAGTCTGCGACGATGAAGGTGGATCGACGGTGATGCTCACCGATTCCGGGGGACCCGCCACCACCGGAGCGGTGTCCAAAAGAGCGTCCGAACCGCTGCCCCCACCTGCGCAACCCAACAACGCGATAAACGTGACCAAGGCGGCAATCCGGGGGCGCATTCTTCCTCCAATGCGCCGACATTACCACGCCGCCGGCGCGCGGTGGAAGCCTTTCAGATGCCGAGCAGCTGCTCCACACGGGCATCGGGGGACTCGGCGACGCCGTGGATGAACCTGGAAATGTCGCTCAATTGGCATTCCAATTCGGGCCGCTCCAAGTAAGGCGAACTTCCCACTGCGTTCCAAAATAGGGTTCCGTTGAGACTTCGCAGCCAGTAGATGGCAGCGGCGCCGCCGATGCTGGCCCCGCACATGCCGTACACCTCCGTAAGCGTATATTCTCCGAAGGAGGGTGAATATGGCCATGGTCCAACGTTGCTGGCGTCCAGCAGTTTGGTGGTTCCTGCGGATTTCAACAGGTTGACCCCCCGTCGGCCGGAAAGTGCGGACATGCTGTCGAGGCCGTCGGTCACCGCGAAGATCAACTGCGGGAATCGGGAATCGAGCTTCTTTTTCATCCCTTCGCTGTAGCCGCGGGCGAGATCCCAAAACGGGGTGTGCGGATCCAGTGGCACAGAAACACCCAGTCCTCCTGTAAAAAACGCGACGTCCTCTTTGCCCGGGCCTTGGCTTCGCCCACGCAGGTTGACCTGGACGGCGACCTCCAGTGGATGAAGCGGATCTCGGGCGGATCGGCGTGCCCAGCCTGCCATGGCCAAGCGGGTCGCGGCGCACCATAAGCCGCCTAGGGTCGCTCCTTTTTCGCGCGCGGTTTTTCGAAGCGTTTCCGCGAGACCCGGGGCACTGTGTCCAAAAACCGCGTTCGAAGCGACGGGCTCGCCGGGAAGGAGGGGGCGTTGCGGAGGAACGACCGGATCCTGAATGTGGCTGCGAACTTGGCTTCCCCACACCTTTTGTGCCAATCGAACCCCGACTGGAGGGATCTTTGGAGTTTTAAGCGAGCTTTCGGGCAGGGGCATCGAACCCGATGGCAGCTCCCCCGCCAAGGCGCGCAGCAGGTCTCGCGCCAACAAGTAAAGCGCTGTACCATCGACGACCGCATGGTGGGCGGCGATCCATACGCGAGAACCGTCCATTTCTCGACACCATCCGAGCCGAACCAGAGGCGATTTTCGAAAATCGAACGAGCGGGCGAGTTCGGTTTCGACGGCGGTTTGCCAGTCGCCCGAATGCTCGGTCACCTCGATTTCCGGTGCAAATCCCACCTCAAATCGGATCGGCGGGCCGGGGATAACTCTGGATCTGAGCAGCGGATGGCGGGCCGCGAGCGCCTTCCCTGCGGCCTTGAGTCGCGGGGTGTCGACCCGGCCTTGGATTTTGAGCACGATCATGTCGCAGCCCATGGAAGGGCCGAGTTCGAGCATCAGCCGTTCAAATCCAGACAATGGCCGTCCGAGCACGGTCGACACCGGTCGGCGGAGGCGTTCCAGGATCACGCGATTTCCGGCGCTTTGAGGACGATCGGTTCCTCGGCTTCTGTGAGCGCGGGCCTGACCTCCGTTGGGTCGGGAAGATAAGGGGTCAGGCCGTCTTTTCCCTTGCCGGCGAGCAATCCCCACAGGGTGCGCCCGGCGATAAACACCTCATCACCTCGGCAGACCAGATGGTTGAAGCAGAACCCCACTTCGATCCAACTTTTTCCATGTTCGTCGGTGCGCGTTCCGGTAAAAGTGAGGCTCAATGCCGAGGGACCGAGGGCCATCAGGCGGGTGACGTAGCCGGGTTCGCTGAAGGTAGCGAGGGAGGACAATCCGAGGCTCGCACCGTTCTTTTCGAAAAAACTTGGGCGTTGTTCCATCACCCAAATGCCGATTTTGATGAGCCATCGGTTCCAGAAAACGTTTTTTCCTCGGCTCAATAGGGCGGTGGGGCCCTTCGGGTTAAGCGGCTTCTTCTTGAGATCCCGAAGTTGCTGGCGGATTTCGGAGATGGTCCGTTTGTGGGGATTTCGAATCACCTCCAGCCGGCTGTTCATCTTGCCTTCGTGCTCGAACGCTACCGGCAAAGCGACGGAGACGTCGTCGAATTGGATGATCCGAAGCGCGCCAAAGGGGGAGACCACCGCCCGGTTGATCGCGGGGTGGAGCTCGCCGGCCGTGCCAAGGGCGTGCAGAAGAATTGCCGTCCATGGTGGCTTTTCGCCGACGGCCTCCCAGGCCTTGACGATGGGTGTGACGTCCACTTCCGCGAGTCCGGGAACAAAAAAGCCGGCTTTCCAGATCCGTTGGTGAAAATAGATGTATGCCCATTGGGTGAGCGTCGGCTTTTTAATGGCCATGCAGGGCACTCCTAGCGGCGGTCTGTGCGCCGGTCTCAAGATTCAGGCGTTCGGCGAGGGCTTTTGCCGCAGGTTTGCGTGAGAGGGCATCCGTAAACGCCGCCGCAATGGCCGCCACGGAGGGGGCCTTCTTGGCGATCGCTGGCGGAGAAACGCCGAGTCGGGCCACCCGATGGCCCCAGAAGTGCTGATCGCCAAAAAATGGGAAGATCACCTGGGGAACTCCCGCATGGAGCGCCGCGCAGGTGGTGCCCGACCCGCCGTGGTGCACCACCGCCTGCACGCGCGGAAATAAGTCCACATGCGGGATTTCGTCGACCACGAACACATGATCTTGGTGGCTGTGTCCGCCGGCCCAGCCGCCGATCAATACCACTTGAAGTCCGGCGATCTTCGCTGCTTCTACGCAGGCGGCGATCCTCTTCCCTCGTTCGGCCATGCTGCCAAAACCGACGGAGATCGTGGGCGCCCGATCGATGAATGCCGCCAGATCCCCAGCCAACGGCTCGGAAGGCCTGGTTTCCCGCCAGAAACCGGTGACATGCATCGCGTCGGACCAGTCCGCGGGTTTTGGCACGACCAGTGGACTGTATCCATACAACCAACTTTTTGGCAGGGGGCGGCCGCCGGGATCCAGCCCGATGCTCTGCCGCCCCTTGGAGATCGATGCACCAAAGGTGCGATCGACGAGCGCTTTCGAGAGTTTCCAACTCAACCGGTTCGCGAAAGCGCCGGCACGGGAATCGCCGCGGGCATCGCCGATCCACGGCAGAGAGGAGAAAGACGGCGAGCTGAATTCGCGCGTGTCCTTGGTCGGTTGAACGCATGCCAAATGCGAGGGAATCCCCAGGCGTTCGGCGACATGGGGACCGGCGAGCGCCAACACTCCGTACATGACCGCATCGAATCCTTCGGCGGCGGCCAACATTTCCGCGAAGGAACTCTCGAGCTGTTCCCCAAGGAATTTGCGCATCGCCGCAAATCCGGACACCACCTTGCCGCCGCTGTTGAGCAATTCCTGGCCGTCTTCCCCATTCATGGCGGCGCGAGGATCCCACGGCAACGGATAGAAGTCCAGTTTGCGCTCTTTGCAGGCCGCTTCGAACATTGCCGGAGCGGCAATACGCGGGAAAGCTCCCTCTTCGCGCAAGGCTTCCGCCAAATGGAGGTAGGGCTCTAGATCCCCGCGGGTGCCGACGGTGAGCAGACAGATTCGCTTCATCGGCGTGTCAGCTCGATCATGGGCGTGCCCTCTGGGCGGAACGAAAAGGAGGTGGTGGGTTTGATCGGTGTCGGAGAAACAAACTTCCAACGGAACTTTCGAACGAACGCGGCCAGCACGATCACCGCCTCATTGGTCGCAAATTGAGCGCCGATGCAAGCTCGAGGTCCAGCCCCAAACGCCAGAAACGCAAAGCGGTCCTTCTTTTCGGCGTTCGGCAAGAAGCGCTCGGGTCGAAACTCTTCGGGATCTTCCCAGACTTTTGGGTTGCGGTGGACAAAGTAGGGGGCGATGATCATCACCGCGTTCTTTTTGATTCGGTAGGGACCAATCTGGTCTTCCTCCAGGGCCCGCCGCGAAAATGCCCAGGCGGGAGGGTGAAGGCGGAGGGCCTCGTAGAACACGCCCTTGGCGTAGGGTAGACGGTCGAGATCCTCGAGTCGAAGCGGCCCTTCGAGGGCATCGACTTCGGCGTACAGCTTTTCCATCGCCTCCGGATGTTGCGATAAAAAGTAAAGCGACCATACCAATCCCACCCCGGTGGTCTCGTGGCCGGCGAGCATGATCGTGAGGATTTCGTTGCGCACGCGTTCGACGGAGAGCGGTTGACCGTCCTCGGTGCGAAACTCCAGGAGGTAAGAGACCATGTCGCGGAAGTCGTTGGTGTTGGCCGCCAGTTGCTGACGTTGGCGCACCACCTCGTCAACCACGCGATGCAGATCGCCAAGAGCGCGGTTCAACGTGCGGTTGGTACGGGTGGGAAACCAGCCCGGGAGGGGAAGCCGCTGGGTTGCCCGAGCATTCAGCGCCTCCAACATCGGCGGAAACGAGCTTCCAATGGCATCTACGTGATCTTGGATGTCGCTGCCTAGGAGCGCCTCGCCCATGATTTCAAACGTGATCCGGGTCATCTCGGTGCTGATTTCAACAATTTGAACCGGCTGATCCCAGCGATCCGTGAGCCTCTCTGCGGTGGTGAGCATCAGCTGGGTGAAGCCGCGGATTTGATCCTGTGTAAATGCGGGACGGAATACCTTTCGTGAGGTTTTCCAATCTTCGCCGTCGTTGGTGAAAACAGCATTTCCTAGTACGAAGGCGACCTGTTGGTATCCGGGCGTCTGTTTGTCGTAGTTGGAAGCGTTTTCGAGCAGCGGACGCCGGACTTGGTCGGGATGGCTGAGCAGGATCATCTCGTATTTGCCGAGTCGCAGCGTGGCGATGTCGCCGTGGTCTTTCCAGACCTTGGTGAAAAACGCGAGTTTGTCGCCAAGAAAATCGGGAAGGCTGCCGACCGAACGTCGGTAAAACCCTCGGTAGGTGGGGCCGGGAGGGGAGGGCAACTCCGAGGGATTCAAGCTTTCTCCTTGGGTGCAGCCGAAGTGGCCCCAGTGTACACCAGTTCGGTCGTGCTCTGGACGTCCCCAAGGCGGACGCGATAGGGCGTCGGAAATGCCGACCTCGTTGTGGGACATTGCAGCTTTGTTTTTGCGGCTGGGTGCCACCGCATTTGGTGGCCCGGCGGTGCACATTGCGATCATGCAGGATGAGGTCGTGGTTCGCCGGAAGTGGCTGTCGGAGGAACAGTTTCTGGACTTGCTGGGCGCGACCAACTTGATTCCCGGGCCCAATTCCACCGAAATGGCGCTTCATATTGGCTGGCAGCGCCGTGGTCTACTGGGCTTGTTGGTCGCGGGGGTGGCTTTTATTGCTCCGGCCATGGGGATCACGGCGTTTGTGGCCTGGATGTACGTTACCTATGGGGCGATACCGGCGGTGGGGGGCGTGCTTTACGGAGTTAAGCCGATCGTGTTGGCGGTCGTGTTTCAGGCGCTGACGGGGTTGGCTCCAAAGGCGCTCCCCAACCTCGGTTCTCGGGTCTTGGGGTTGGCGTGCTTGGCCGCGATGGCGTTCGGGGCGCACGAATTGGCCGTCCTTTTCGGTGCTGGAGCCGCGAACGTTCTTTTTCGCGACCGGCGTCCGGTAGCGGTCGGGCTGGTCCCGGTGGCGGTTTCGGCGGGCGCAAGCGTCGCCAAAGTGACCCTGCCGTCGCTATTTTGGGTATTCTTGAAGACCGGCGCAGTGTTGTACGGGAGTGGCTATGTCTTGCTTGCGTTCTTGCGGGCGGACCTGGTGGATCGGTTGGGATGGCTCACTGAGCAGCAGTTGTTGGATGCGATCGCCGTCGGCCAAGTGACGCCCGGACCTGTGTTTACGACCGCAACGTTCATCGGATATGTGATCGCGGGACCTTGGGGCGCGGTGGTGGCGACGGTAGGTATCTTTCTGCCTGCATTTTTGTTTGTGGCCGTGAGCGGACCTCTCATCCCCCGGATTCGTGAGTCGAAGGTCGCTGGGGCTTTTCTCGACGGGGTGAACGTCGCGTCGCTGGTGCTGATGGCGTGGGTGACGCTCACGCTGGCGCGGTCCGCCGTGGTGGACGTTGTGACCGCAGGCTTGCTCGCATTCGGAGCTTTCATGCTCTTGAACTACAGGGTCAATGCGACGGGGTTGGTGGTGATGGGCGCCGCGGTCGGGGGATTGGCGTCGATTTTTCGGTAAAGTGCTTTACTAAATGCGTTTATCCCAAGCCGCCCAGCAATCGTCCGACATACCCACGAATCGACGCTTCCGTGATCTTCGCAGCCAGCGGCGCCGCTGCTTTGGCCATCAAGCTCGGCAAAGGAACCTCCGTTTCGACCATTTGATTCCAATGTACATCGGAGCCACCGTCCGGACGCGCCACCACCCGCGCGCTTCCTTGATTGTTCACATTTCCCTCCAGGGTGCGCCAACTCACGGAGTCACCGGTTGTAGAATACTGAACGGTATATTTCCCTGCGAACTTGGCCACGCCGTGGTTCTGTTCGCGGAGGTGAATCCGGAGTGTGGCGGAATCTAGACGTTCAATGCGCTCAGCCTCCAGGGTGGCTGCGGAGATGCGGTCCAGATCTGCAATCGCCTTGCGGGTGGCCTCTGCGTTGGCCTTGGACTGAAAAACCGCCTTTAAACCACCACCCACCTTGGCCATTTCAATCTCCTAATACGACGTCACAAGCGGCGTCCGCGTCCTGGCAGGGCACCGCCGTCATCAAGTATTCACCGGACCATTCTTCGTCGCTCGTCCAAGTGTCGAGCACCAGTCGGTAGGTGCCGGGCTGGAGTTCTCCGGCGATGGAGCGATGCCCTCGGGCGATGCATCCCTCCGCGGTCCCCGAGGCGTCCAACAGATGCACATCGATGTCGGATTCACCCCGATCGGAGACGGTAAATCGGATTCTCTGGGTCTCAGCGAGAGTGAATTCGTAGGAATACTCGGGACCTGACTCGTCCTGAGCGGCCTCACAACCGGTGTATTCATCAATCTGCCGGTTGCCGGACTCTGCAGTGTCTGCAACATGTGCAAACGGCAGGGCAGGGATCTTCCACGGAGCATCCCCCGATCCGGTTCCAACGAGCAGAATCGGCACGTCCGGTGGGTCCTCGCTGAGATCCACGGTGCGGTGCACGCGGTCCAGCGCCTCGAGGACGATCAGATTTCGTACGTTGTACCCGTACTCCAGACCCGCATCGGTGAACACACAGGTGCCTGAGGAATAACCGTTGAGGTGGAGCCCGTCGTCGGACACGCCGTAGTTGTTGAGGTCTTGAGTGGCATATTCGAGATCGATGAACGGGACTTGGCGATCCTGGGCCATGCCTCGAATCGCGGCATTCCACGTGTTTACCCAGTAGTCCGCGCTCGCGTTGGTCGGACGGCGGCTGATTCCGGTCAGGACCGGAATGGTACCTCCCTCCTCGAGAATATCCATCAAGTCGGACATGTTGCGGAAGTAGAGGTCGAGGGCGATCTCGTAGGTGGAGCCCCAACCCATGTCGTTGGCGCCATAGTGAATGATCCCCAACCGAGGCGAGATTGCGGCGAGTTCCTCTTCGACGGGGGCGGGGTCGCCTTCGATCGCCCATCCCGCGTGAACGCCGGACTCAGCAGCGATCGTGTCGCGATCGAAGGGGGTAGTTCCGTCCGCGTCGCCGCCGAGGAAGAAGTCGAGCGTGCCTTGAAGGCCAGCGTGGCTGTCGAGGACGACATTGTTCCCGGCAAAACAGTACAAGGTGCTGGTGCTTACGGTGGAGCTGGCTCCGACCTTCATAAAGACGTTGTCGTGAAGGGCGGGGTTGTTCGCCGCGATCGCTCGGAGGGTGGCCGTCGACCACGGCGTGATGGGCGAATGCGTTCGTTCGGCGAAATAGAGGGTTGGTCCGTCGACCTCGGGCAGATCGGAGTCCTCGGCGTCGGAATCGGTCACGGCTGAGGAATCCGTGTCCACCGTGGCCGAGTCGACGGAAGTGTCCGAGTCCTCGGGCGCTACAAAGGGCTGTCGAGACTGTGGACCGGGGCCGGTACAGCCTGCAAGAACGGCGACCAGGGTGGGGAGGCGGGAAACGCGCATCGGTCCGAGGTCACCGAAAGTGAGACCGTCGTCAAGTGTCGGGGGCTGTGGTAGGATTCGTGAATGAACGAGCGAAATGAAGAAAGTGACCTAGCGAGGGCCGTTGCTTGAGTTTGTGAAAATGAGGTAGCGTTCTAACTGAAAATGAATATCATTTTCATTGAGGTTCCATGTTGTCGCTTCGCATCGCCTATGTCGCCATTCTCGTGAGCGTTGGCTTGGTCCGGTTCTTTTGGCATCGGAAAGCCGAAATCCTGAAGGCAGGCGAGACCGATGTGCCGGAAGGGGGGCCGATTTGGGTCGCTCGGCTGGTGCTGATGCCCTTGTGGGGGATCAGCATCATCGGCTGGCCAATCCATCCGCCGTGGTTCGCTTTTCAGGAGCTGCCGTTCAACGAACCGATTCGGTGGGTAGGAGTCGCGATTGCGGTGGCGGGGGTGGGCGTTCTCGCGTGGGTGCACAAGACGCTCGGAGAGAACTTCAGTCCGTTCCTTCGGATACGAGAGAACCATCAGCTTGTGGAAAATTGCCCGTACCGGTGGGTGCGGCATCCGATGTACACGTCTTTCGCGCTCATCTTCCTGGGAACGGTGATTTTAACCGCGAGTTCGGTGATGTTCGTTGTCGCCGCAATGGCGATGGGGGCGATCGCGGTGCGCACGCGGCAAGAAGAGGCCATGTTGATCGAGCGCTTTGGAGATTCTTACCGGGAGTATCGCAACCGAACCGGAGCGCTGTTTCCCCGTATTTTTCCGGCGTCGTAAGGAGATCAGAGGGGAGCCGTGGCGAAATTCAGTGCGGCGGCAGCGGCGTCTTCATCCCGGGGGAGATCGCCGTGAAGACCGTCCGTGTCGTGCCAAACCGGGCCTACATCCGCACCAAGGCCGTTGAGCCAAATGCGTGCGGCCTCCATTTCGTCGCACATCGGAAACCCATGGCTGTCGTCCAATTCTCCACAATACAAGAACATTTCGGTCCCTAGGAACGCGTCCTCGTCGCCTTCTTCGTCGAGGGAGCGGATCAACTCATCGTAGTCCTCGTCAAAAGCGGGGTGATACGCCCCAGAGTTGAGGATGGCTCGAGTGAACCGAGCGCCAGCTTGCCGGTCTTGGTAGATTACGGGAAGCGTCATGGCACTCCCACGGCTGTACCCAAGCAAAACGAGGTTGGGGGTTCCCAAATCGCACTCGGAGTCCACAACGTCGATCGCTTCCTCGACCAGGGGAAACAGCGCGGCGCTGTCTAGAAATTCTGGAGGATCGCCGGTAAAGTACTCAGGTCCGAGAAAACCGATCCCACGCGAGGCGCGGTGTTCGCGCCAAAGCCCCCAGTCGGACTCGGGAAGTTCGCCCGTGCCGTGAAGATCGACCACCACCGTGCGTTGGGGTTGGTCGGCATAGGTGTCTGGAAACCAGGCTGCAAGGTACGTTCCTGAAAACTCCGCGAGTCCGCCGCCGCCGCTGAGAAAATTGGCTCGGTGTTGGTCATAGGGGGCTTGAGGTGAGGGAAGACTGGAGTCGCCGAGTGCGGCCGCCCAATCTGCGCAGGTCGGAAGCGTTGTCTCCTCGGAATCGAGGGTGGAATCGTCGTCGGATCCGCTTTCGCTGTCGCCGCCGGGGAGGTCCGCCGGCCGAGTGCATGCGATCAACAGGGCGTACAAACCGAAAAACATGCTGCCTCTGGGAGCGAAGGGGGGGCGTGCCCGTGGATCTTGCTATGAAGCGTCGGGGGATCCAATGACACACACCATTGCCGTGGTGGGTTGCGGAACGATGGGACAGGCCATTGTATCGGGTTTGTTGGCGGGTGGGGTAGCCAATGGCCGGCTGCAGGCGTCCGTTCGTAGGGAGGAACGCCGAGGGGAGTTGGAGTCGGCGTTGGGTATTCGGATTTCCCTTGACAATGCTGCGGTGGCGCGCGCTGCCGACATCGTGATTCTCGCAGTAAAACCACAGGGGGTAGCCGAGCTATTTTCGGACGGGGTGCTGCGGGAAGTCCTGCGTGGCAAGCTGCTGGTCAGCATTTGTGCGGGCGTTCGCCTCGAACAATTGTCGGGTTGGTTGCCGGATACCGCTCTGATTCGAGCCATGCCGAATACCCCCTGTTTGATCCGCGAAGGAATGACCGTGCTTTCGCCAGGGCCCAATTGTACGGCGAGGCATCTCGAATGGGCGACTCAGATTTTCGCTTCCGTCGGCCGATGTCGGACCTTGGACGAGAAACATTTGGATGCCGTGACTGCGCTTTCGGGGAGCGGCCCCGCCTTTGCATATGTCATGTTGGAAGCGTTGGCGGACGGCGGCGTGATGATGGGGTTGCCCCGCGCCGCGGCGTTTGAGTTGGCCGCCCAGACCATGCAGGGGGCCGCGAGAATGGTGTTGGAAACCGGAGGACACCCCGCGGCGCTTCGCGATCAGGTGACCACGCCGGCGGGATGCACGATCGCAGGGCTTTTGATGATGGACGATGGGCGTATTAGGTCGACTTTGGCGCGAAGCATACAGGAGGCGACGCGGGTGGCAGCGGGATTGGGCCGGCCGCAGGATAAATAAAGGGGAAAGCGGGATAAGGTTGAAGTTTTCAAATTCTTTGCGAGGGATGCACTTCCGGATACGTTTTGTGCGCCGGAAATCGGCGGCGGGATAGCCCTTTTTGCTGTCTCGGGTATTCTGTACGGGAGGTGAAACGTGGCTAGCTCTACCTACTTGGTCCTGACTCTTCCAGTACTGGTCGGATTCGGCGCTTTGGCGGTGGATTACTCCATGCTGCGGTCGACCAAGGCAGAGCTGCAGATGGCTGCGGACGCGTCCGCGCTCGCCGCGGCGAGTCGCCTCGGCATGAACGACGACACGCAGGATTCGACGAATGATCCCGCGTTGATCAGTGAAATGGCGAACGACATGTCGAGCGAGTACACCGCTTCAGGTGCGCCGATCACCAGTACGGTGGTGGAAATCGGTGCTTTTGATGAGGCTGGACTGTTTACCATCGATACCGCCGAAGGCGATTACGTCCGCGTCACCACCTCGGTTAGCGGGAAAGATACCATCCTTGGCGGGGTTTTCGGCAAGGAGTCTTACGATATTTCCGCGGTTTCGATCGCCGGCCGTGTGACCAATGAGGTCACCGAGGTGATCACCGAGACGCGGATGACGGAGGAATGGCCGTGTTTGTTGTTCGGCGATGAGTCCATGGATTTGAACGGTACGTTCGATGTGACCATTGGCGGATCCGGCGAAGGGTCCATTTGCACCAATGCCGATGTGCTGTCGATGAGCGGGGCCTCGGTTGCGCAGGTGGATGCCCACCCCGGTCCGGGCGGGCACGTGGAGGCGGGCGCCGACAACTTCAACACCGAACTGTACAACAGCGATCCGATGGCGGAAGAGATCGAGCTCGACGAGGTGGCTTTCCCCTCGGAATACGCTTCGATGCCCAGCGGAGTCAAGAAGGGCTCCGGCAAAGACAAGTACACCGAATTCGCTCTGACCGAAGATGTGTACCTGGTCGATGGCGACTTTTCGTTCAACAATTCCGAGGTGGTGGTGTCCTCTGGGGCGACCACGATCTTTGTGACCGGCAACGTCAAGATCAATGGCACGGCTCGCATCGGTGATTCCAGCGACCCGAGCAAGATCACGATCAAGGTGATCGGCGATGGCTCGGTGACCTTCAATGGTAGCTCCTCCTTCTACGGCTACCTGTACGCGCCGGAGTCTGAAGTGCGGCTCAACGGTACGGCCATGTTCTACGGCGCCGGTGCGGCCCAAAGCATCGACGCGCTGGGCACGAATCACGTCATGCTCGACCCCAACATGGCTGAGCAGGTGCCTAGCGGCGGCTCACATACCGAGGTGGTCACGGAAGAAGTGACGACCACGGTCACCAAGATTCGGATTGTGCAATGATTACCGTAGCAAGGCGACATCGTCGCGGGGCCCAGGCGGTCGAGTTTGCAATGTTGGCCCCGGTGCTGGTGATGCTGACCGGCGGAGTGGTCGATTACAGCTGGTACTTCTCGGAGCGTCAGACCGTCATTGCAGCTGCGCGCGATGGCGCTCGTGCCGGCGCGATTGTGGACAGCGAATACGACGGGACTCCCTGCAGTGTTGCCGCAGCGAGCACGCAGGAGGCGCTGACGGCCAGTGGGCTCGCATTGGATGCCGATGGGGAAATCTCCGTGCGGACCGTGTCTTTGGGCGGCGGTGACCTGGCGATCGAGGTGGAGATCGACATCGCATATACGGCTTTGATGGGGTTGATTCCGACGCCGGATCGGCAGGTGGTCAAGTCGGTTCAACGCCTGGAAGATCAGCTCAACGCCAGCTGCGGGTGATAAAGTGCATTGTCAAGAGTGTGTGATGATGGGGGTCGATGACAAATTTTGACAATTGATTTCGATCCCGAACGAAGTCGACAATTTTGTCTACAGGGCGGCATTACCCCGATGAGCGGGGCGAGCGATTAGGCCTGCCGTTACCCTCTGTTGTGGGGGTAGGATGCAGCGCCGTTTGTTGAGTCACAACTCGCGCGCCCGCCGGGGGGCCAACGCGGTGGAGTTTGCGCTCCTGATGCCTATCGCTATGGGTATGGCGATGGGTGTGTTCGACTACAGCTGGTACTTTTTCCAAGAGTCCCTCATTATGGGAGGCCTTCGAGAAGCGACCCGCACGGCGTCGATGCAGCTGGCGGACGCTGAGGACGCTCCAGGGTCTTGCAGCCCGTGCGTGGCCATGGCCGAAACACGCGCATTGGAAGAGTTGGATGCGTTGGGGGTCGAACTGGATTCAGACGATCTTGGCGCCCACATGGAAGCCATTGCGGGCACCTGTGCGGTGGTCGTCGAGCCGACCATTCCCTTTACACCCTTGTTTGGCTTTCTAAACGAAGTGTTGCCGGTACTTCCGGACGAGTACCACATCCGCATCGTTTCGCTTGCGATCAATGTCGAAGGCTGCGTTTAGCGAACCACCATCCCAGCGGTCCGAGGACTCCCATGAAAATACTGAATCGGCGTGGTTCTTATAATGTTCTGTTTGTAACCTCTTTTCCAATCATCGCGGGTTTTGCTGCCGCCGGGATCGACTTCGGCGCGGTGTCCGTGGCCCGGTATCAGACGCAGATGGCAGCGGATGATGGTGCGTTGGCGGCGGTCAATGTGATCGAGAATCTGGCCGACTATCAGGTCGATGAGTTGCAGCAAGCGGAAATTACCGCTGCGGCCTACGCTTCCAGCCATGAGGTCAATGGTTTGGCGCCGTCGGTGCAGATCGAGGTGGGTCACTGGGCCGCGGAGACCAAGGCGTGGACCTATCCCCCGGAGGCGGGTACGGGAAATGCGATGAAGGTGACGGCGTCGGTCGAGGTTCCTACGCCGTTTTGGGGCATGATGCGCGCGGTTATCGGCGGGGATCCGAAGCCCTCAGTGACGGTCAGTTCCAGTGCGGGGGCGGCCCCCAATGTGGCGCCGGCGCGGACGCCGGATTTGGTGATTGTGCTGGACGTTACCACATCAATGAACGACGGCAGCGAAATGGCGAACATGCGCGCAGCCTCGTTGGCTCTGGTCGAGTGTATCAACGAGCGTTCCACCGACGATTCTCGGGCGGCCATTGTTGCGTTTACCGGCATTGACAAGACGCTGCTCGGGATGTCCGCCTACGGTGACTATTATGGCGAGATGACGGACATTCTCGACGATCTGCCGAACTGTTTGGACGGTGGCATCGCGCCGGTCTGCGGCAGCACCAATCAAGCCTCAGGACTGGCGGGTGCGAGGTACATCCTTGAGAATGCTGAAACCCCGGAAGGGGTCGGTCAGGCTGTGATCTTGTTTAGCGATGGCGCCCCGACGTCGAAGGACGAAGGCAGTTCGGATGTGTTTGACGGGGACAACCTCGCGACCAAGGACAGCACCAACAGCTATGACGGGACCTGTAACTACTTTTACGACAATGGCGGATACACGACCACCTATGTCGATCAGACGCCGAACTACAGTTTTTCGCGCGGCACCGCCGGTTCGCACTTTGATTTTGCTGCCCGCTGTGCGTCGGGACCCAGCTTCAAGTCGAAGAAGGCATGTACAACCTACTATACCACCGGTAGCTCCAAGGGCAAATGCAAGACTTGGGGCGCGGCAGGCGCAACGGTCACCATCTGGAACGACACCACCACGGACCATGTGAAGGCGTGGAATACCACTGAGCGAAGCCTTCTCTTGGCCGAGGATGTGGACCTCTACACGGTGTATTATGGGGACGCTCCTTCGGGCTCGG
Source organism: Pseudomonadota bacterium (assembly GCA_005797785.1). GTDB lineage: Bacteria > Myxococcota_A > UBA796 > UBA796 > SYKL01. The sequence goes on from SYKL01000476.1 coordinate 21,694, forward strand.
GCACCTACACCACCGAACGTGACTACATGGCGTCCCTGGCAGAAAGTCCAGACATGGCGTACGACACGCCCGACAGCGCGAACATCGCCGACCTGTTCGAAGACATCTGCGTTGCCTACTCCCAAGGCGCAGCGGGCCTGATCTTCTGATCCCAAGGTATTCGGTAGTGTAGGATCCCCGAATGCCGCTTGAGTCATACGGTGCTTGGTCGATCGACCCCACCCGGTTGGTGGCGGTACGGGGAGGCGTTTCCGTCGCCATCTCCGGTACCGAGGCAAAATTACTCGCCTATCTCGCCGAACGTCGAGACCGCGTGATTTCACGCGAGGAATTGTTGACGCAGGTGTGGGGGTATCACCCTTCGGTGCAGAGCCGGACGGTCGACGTGACGGTGCGGCGGATTCGCGCGAAATTAGAGGACGACCCGGATCAACCAGCGGTATTGATGACGATGTTTGGTGAAGGTTACCGCCTGCTGTCGCAGAGCGGTCCGGCGCCGACGGCCGTGGTTTCTCAGCCGCTGACCTCCTTTGTCGGGCGCGATGCGGAGTTGATGCAGGTGGAAAGAGCCCTGTCGCAGGGGGCCCGCCTGTTGACGATCACCGGTGCTCCGGGGATCGGCAAATCGCGGCTCGCAGAGGTGGCGTTGGCGGCGCATTCCAACGTGCTAGCCACCGACCTGTTTGAGGTGTCCGAAGAGAGTTCGTTTCTTCATGCATTGGCCGAGTCTGCAGGATGCGGCGATCGTACAAAAGCACCGGATCGAAGCAGGATGGTGGAGGTCCTTCGGGGACGACCGCCGACCCTGTGGTGGATCGATCACCCGGAGGCGGGCGGGCCGGCATTGAGCAGCACGTTGTTAGCGTTGATCGCCGAAGTTCCAAACCTCGTGGTGATCTGCTCAAGCCAGGTCCCGTTGGGGGTCGCCGGGGAAACGAGAATTTCGTTGGGTCCATTGGAAGCCCGGCCAGCGGTGGAGCTGTTGTGCCAGCGCGCTGCCGCGTTGGATGTGGAGTGTTCACCGGACGATCCGGACTTGGTGGCGTTGGCCGACCGGTTGGACTACCACCCGCTCGCGCTGGAATTGGCGGCGACGCGGCTCGATGCTTTGGCGCCACGCGAGCTTTTGACTAGGATTGAGCGGAGTTATCACGTCCTGACCACTTCTAGAATAGGGGTCGCGGAACGTCACCAGGGCCTTGAGCGAGCGGTGCGCTACACCTGGGAACACCTTTCGGAGGCGGAACGCCAGATCGGTTCGTACTGTGCGCTTTTTGAGAGCCCGTTTCCGATCGACGCGGTGGACGCGGTCGCCGGCGTCGCATGGGAAAACGACGCGTTGGATGCGTTGGAACGTCTCCGTATTCGCGGATTGTTGTCTTTTGATCGGGCTTCTCGCCGCTATCGACTGTGGCGGGTGGTGCGCCCGATCGCGCGGGCGTATGGCTCCTCCGAAGAAAGCGCCGCAGCATGGGGGCGCTATGCGGCTTATTGGTTGGACGCTGGAGAGGCCGCCTGTGTTCGGTACGACCAACGCGGGGATCCAGCGGACTCTGCGGTTCTACAATCGATGGTGCCTGAGTTGCGTGCGGTGGCGACGGAGGGGAGTCTCGAGGAAAGTGTTCGGGCGAGGCTTTGTTTTGTGCCACTGCTGCAGGCGAGGGTGGCCGTGGCGGACTTGGCGGCCATTCCCGTCGATGTTCGGGACCTGCCCGAACCCCTTGCGTTAAACGCCGATGCAGGACGCGCGAGGGCGCTGCATGTGCTCGATCGGGTGGCGGAGGCGGCCGCCGGACTCGACGAAAGGGCGCGTCGTGCATTTGCAGGTTCGGGGCCAAGTTCCGGGCGTATTCTGGTGTGGGAGGCCCGTCGCGCATTGGAGGTGGGGCGCTCGGTTATGGAGGTTCTTCCTTGGCTACGCGAAGGGGTCGCTCGGACGAAGGAGTGGCCCTATGTGTGTGGGACGTCGATGTGGCATCTCGCGTACCAGGAGGTTCTTTCGGGAGAATTTGATGCGGCGTTGGCGACGGCGAACGACTTGATCGCGTTGGCGGGCACCCATTCTCTTCAACAATTGGAACAATGGGGCCATAACATTCGGTCGACCTTGTATTATTTTCGAGAGGACGGTGAAAAAAGCCTCAGCGACGCGCTGGCCGCCCGACGGCTCGCTGCACATTTGGATGCCCACACCCGGTTTACGGCAGCCTTGAAATGTGCCTTTGCGCAGTCCCTGTGCGGACGGACGGACGAGGCCATCGCTGCCGCGCGGGACGCGGAACAGCTGTTGGTGGACCTGCCGGGACACCGTTCGCCGGCCGCTTTGTGTGAGGCGTTGGGCTACATCGCGTTGGAAAATGGGGATCCGCGGGTGGCGATGGAGCACCTCAACCGACAGCGGTTTCATGCGGAACGCGCTGGACGCACTTTGTCGGCGTATGAGGCGGTACGTGGCCTGGTTTTGGCGGCCTTTCTGCTTCAGGATTGGACCGGGGTGCTTCAGCGCGCAGCGGCGGTGGTCCCGTATTACGAAAGCGAAGGTAGAAACTATGACGAAGCGCCATTGTTGGTCTCTGAGGTGGCGTTGGCCCATGCCGCATTGGGGCAACGTTCGATGGCGGTAGAGCTAATGAAAAGCGCCTTTGAATTGCCGGGGTTGCGCGGGGCCGGTCGGGCGGTGGCGCATGCGCGGTTCGCGGCGTTGCTCCACTGGTGGGGGATGGAGTCCAACGCCGAGGCAGAAAAATCAAGGTCACTGGCTGCCTTAGGTGGACCGTGGACCGTAGCTCTGGTCGAAGAGTGGCTCTCCGGAACGCAGTTGCGCGAGCGGGGCCCGGTGGGGTGGTTGGTCGCCGCGCGTTGGCACCGGTGGATGGCGGATCATCCTGACGCGCCCTGAATGCAGCCCGGATTCGGCTATTCTGGGTGTGTTGGAACGAGATCGGCGACCTGCGGAGCGAGCATCCACGGAATTCCAAGGTAGGAGGCGGCAGTGAACCGAGCCAAATGGGGGATGGGGATTGCGGCGGCGCTCCTGCTGCTCGGCCTCGGGGTCGCGAAGGGGAAGTGGTTGTTTGCCAGGATGCTCCCTATCTCCTACGAAGGCACCGTACAGCGGATCAACCCCTTTCAGAGTGCAGGTACGACCCTGGGACCGAGACGGCAGTTCGCCATCGTGTTTCAGGACGGGTTTATTTGCGAAGGCAACGACACGGCCTTTGTTACGGTTAAACCTGGGGATCGGATAGAAATTGTTGGCTACCACGACGTGAAAGGGTGGCCAATCCTGGATCCTGAATGGTGGGAATGTGAGGAATCCCAATTGGTGAAGCTGGTTCCGGGCGAAGCACCGCATTAATCCATCGAGGAGGCCACGATGGACCCGTACAAGATCCTTGGGCTGCCCGCCGACGCGTCGATCGGGGATATCAAGAAGGCCTTTCGCCAGCTCGCGCGCGAGTGCCACCCGGATCGGACCCAGGGCGATCCTGAATTGGCGGATCGCTTCAAACAGGTTCGACAAGCCTATGAATTGTTGATCGATCCCGAAAAACGAGACGCGCTAGATCGGGGCCGAGCCCGGCAGCGTGCCCAGCGAAACGCTTCGGCCGATGCGTTTTACCGGCATACCGGCAAACGTCCTCCCGATAGCGGGGCGCCACGGGCGGCGCCTCCACCGCGGGCGGGATCGCCGGGCAGCGTGCCGCCGCCGGTGCGGCCAACGACGGGAAGTGACGTTCATACGCGCTGTGTGATCGACCCAGGGGTGGCGTCGGCGGGCGGTATGGTCGACGCGACCTACCATCGGTTGGAACATGTTGCGGGTTGGCGGCCAGGAATGCGCACGCGATCTACGGAAAGAGTAGAGCATACCGCTCGATTTTCCGTCCCCGCCGGCACCGAAAATGGAGCGACGGTCTGCGTTCCCGGCCAGGGCAACGCGGGCCAAAATGGCGGAGATTATGGCGATTTGGTGGTGACAGTGCGTCTGGCTGGAAAAGCACCAGCCGTGCCTCGCGAGGCGCGGACAACGCCGTCAAAAGAGACGCTCCCGCTTACGATCTCGGTGTTTTTAGCGATTTTGGGAGGCGAAGCGGAAGTGGCCCTTCCGAATGGGAAAGCGGTGGTGTCGATCCCCGCCGGTACGTCGTCCGGCGAAGTGTTACCGTCGAAACTTGGGGGCGAACCGGGACCGAAGTTCTCGATTCAAATCGCTGTTCCGAAGGGTCTGGATTTACGAAGTCGAGAGCTGGTGCAAGAGGTTGCTCAGCGCGTGGCCGAGTCGCGCTGAGGTGGTCCCCCGGACGACCGAGGCTGGAGGAGATCCTCCAGAAAAAATGCGGCGAGTTCGGCCCTACCGGCGAGGTGTGCCTTTCGATAGACGGCCTGGGCTTGTTGGCGCGCGGTGCGCTCGCTCGTGATCCGAATGTCGGCGACCTCTTTGGTGGAAAGCCCTTTTAGCAACAGCAGCGCGACCTCTTTTTCGGCGGTGGTCAGGGCCCAGCGTTCGAGTTGAACATCGATCGCCGCGGACAATCCTGCGATCGCCTGCTGAGCTTCCCGTTTCCATTGCTCCGAGTCCCGTCGGAGAGCCTGGGAACGGGCTTGAATTTCGGCATTTTCGGTGCGCAGGCGGCCGAGCTCATCTTGGTCGCGTTGGCGCTGTGCCCGCCATTCTCGTCCGAGGCCGAGGGCTCCCAACCAGGCCACCAAAGCCGTTACTCCCTCAATGACGATGTGGCTCCACGGCGCACCCTCGTCCCGATCCGCGAGCATGTCCACCGGAACGAGCACGCCAACGACCACCATAAACAGCGCTGAAACGAAGAGGATTTTACCGGTATCGGACGGATGACGCATGTCCGGTCGCCTCGAACGTGATGATGAAACACCGAAGGTCACCATGTCGCTCGTTCCGGTCCATCCTGCCATTGTTCATCCCGATGGCTGGCGGTGGTTTGCACCGGGGGGTCTGGCATCCGCCGTGAACTTTCGCTCGACCGGATCAACTGGAACGTTCGACGCTTCCGTCGGGTCGTTTCGCGAAACGGCCGCTGTCGGCGGGATGGACGGGCTCCTGGCTCGGCCACGGCCAGCCCCCAAAACGGGTGCGGCGGTAATCGTCGAATGCCTGCTGAATTTCGGCCGTGGTGTTCATGACGAACGGTCCGTGTGAGGCGACCGGCTCCTGGATCGGACGGCCTTGTAGAATCAGAATTTCGGACTCGCTCTCCCCATTTTCGAGCAGGACGGGGACATCCGGCCGCAAAATCATCACCCGCGGAGAATTGACCTTTTGACCTGCGACGTCGAGTGTCTTTCCTCGGAAAAAGTAGGCGGCGCGTACCACATCGCCGCGTTGGGCAGCGGGCAACGTCCATGAAGCCCCAGAATCGAGGCGGATCGTCCAAATCGCGACATCCGTGTCGGGGCGGGACGCCCAACTGTGCGGAGGGGGCTTGGGCGGGCGGTGAACGCCCATTGCGCCGGCGGAAATCACCACATCCGTGAAACGACCTGCGGGCCCTTCGGCGCGAATCCGCGGAATGTCGGTGTTCCAAAACATCGAAAAGTAGGGTTCCACCATCTTGTCGGCGGAGGGGAGGTTGATCCAGATTTGGAACAACTCCAGAGGATTCGGCGCATTTGTCTCCAACATCGGGAACATTTCCGAGTGAACGATCCCTCGGCCTGCGGTCATCCATTGGACGTCGCCGGCGCCGAAACGAGCGGCCGCACCCAGCGAATCGGAGTGATCGATCCAGCCTTTGCGGACCACCGTGACCGTCTCAAACCCCCGGTGAGGGTGCGGCGGAAATCCTGGAATTGACTCCCCGTGGTACATCCTCCAACCGTCTTTTCCGGCGAAATCCTGCCCGAGGTTGCGTCCCGAAAGGGAGGCGGCTGGACCAAAAGCACCAGTCCCCGGGGGATAGGCATCGTCGTGGTGCACGCAAAACAGGAACGGATCGACACAAGGCCAAGGAGGAGGACCTAAATTCGCTGACTGGAGAATAACGCTCATTCGTCGCACCGCGCATCGTTTTGTTGGAGCGCCTGTATCACCTCGGGGGTGAGGTTCAAATCCACGCAGCCGTTGCCATCTTCGCAGGTCCAATCACGGGTATCAGAGACTGCGGCATGGCAGCTTGCGCAATTGTCGCCAAAGGAATTGGTGGCGTCGGCTCCACGGGTTTCGATGGTGGTTTGGCCGTCCGAATAGGAAAGGAAAAAGAACTCCCAATCATCTGTTTCCGCGGCGAAGCCCGCTTCCCGTTTGACCATCGCCTCCATCGGCACCAGCTGGATCAACGTGCCGGCCGGAAAGCGTTTTCCGGAAGGGTCCTCCGCCACTTCGAGGGTTTCCGCGATATTTCCGAGGAGGTTGGTCGCATAGTAGTTTCGCACTGGCTCCATGTCGGTGATGCACCCGAAGGTTTCCGCGGTGACCTCGACCGTGGGATTGGGATCGGTTTCGCCAACGTCGGAGTCCGCGGGGGAGGGGGCACATCCGGCGACGAGAACGGCGAACAGCGGGGACTTCATGGCGGCTCCAGAAAGAGGGGGAATGTAGCGTTGGAGCGCCGCGGTCGCTGGGGTTTTTGCAGGATAGTAAACTGTATTTACTTTCTGTCGGATTGTTTTCGCGTCGATTCAATGCCATGATGGCGCAGAGGTGGGCATGCAACGTGCGTGGATCCTGGGTTTTTTGGTGGCAGGATGCACCTCCGATCCAGCGGATTCCGACGCCGTCGATCCCAACCCTCCGGACGCCGTCGGCCCGTATGCGGTCGGGACACTGGTGACCGAAGTTTCGGGCCCCGATGGGCTGACCCTGCCGCTGCAAGTCTGGTTTCCCGCGAGTGAAACCGAGGGTAGCCCCTATGCCTACATGGGTTTGCTCGAGGGTACCGCCTACGAAACGGCGACCCCCTCATGCGAAACTACACATCCGGTGGTCGTTTTTTCTCATGGGAATCAGGCATTTCGGTATGTGGCGTTTTCGATCATGGAACGGTTGGCTAGCCACGGCTTTGTGGTGATCGCCCCTGATCACCTTCGAAATACGCTTTTTGATTGGGAGGAGGACTATTGGCACGGGATCATCTTGCGGCGCCCTTTGGATGTTTCGGCGTCCTTTGATGGTTTTCTGGAGATCGCAGCGGCCGGGCCGTTGAATGGGTGCGTCGATCCGGAGGCCGGCTACCTGATGATGGGTGGTTCAATGGGGGGAAATACGGCTTTCGCGATTGCTGGTGCACCGTTCGACATCGAGGCCTTATTGGCGGATTGTGAGGAACAAACCACCGAAGGCTGCGATGAGGTGCGCGCTTGGGCGGAGGCCCATCCGGGGGAAGTCACCCTTGATGAGTCCGATCCCCGGGCGACCTCGGTTTTGGCCATCACCCCCGCTTGGCCGTGGGTGTTTGGGGACGACGGTTTGTCTACGATCCAGGCGCCTTCGTTGGTGTTGGGTGGGAGCATCGATACGCGAACGCCATGGGACACCATGGTCTACCCTTCGTATCAGGCGTTGACCGCGCCGAAATGGCTGATCGGTGTCGAAGGGGCGGGTCACTACAGCTTTTCCGATTTTTGCCCGGTCCTTGGCCCTTCTTACAACGGTTGCGGCGAAGATGCGCGGCCGGTGGAGGAGGTGTTGGTGATCGCGCGCACGGTGGCTGTGGCTTGGGCGCGGCTTCAGACCGGGGATGTCGACATGGAACCGTGGTTGTCGCCGGATGACGGTATTTCTGCGGTGGAGTCCGCCCCTTAGCGGTTTGACCTCTCTTGACCGGCGCATTGCTGGCGGACGGATACATTGTCCGGCTGGAGGTCGATGTGTCGAACTGGTTTGGGGACAACGCACAGTCCATTGGTCGCACGCCGTTAGTTCGCCTAAATCGGGTGATGGATGGCGCCTCCTGTACCGTCCTCGCCAAGATCGAAGGTCGCAATCCCGCGTATTCCGTGAAGTGCCGCCTGGGAGCGGCCATGGTGTGGGACGCTGAGAAGAGCGGAGTTTTGAAGCCCGGAAAAGAGATCGTCGAGCCCACCAGCGGCAAC